>NZ_JAOWGT010000050.1:0-156652 GCF_030333005.1 Citrobacter sp. Cpo030
AACGCTTACCGCTCATGGGCACCTCTCTTTAAGCCATCTTAAATGACTCTGAGGTGTCTGTTAAACCCGTGGCGATTCAAGCAATGTTTTGAAAGTAGTCACCTTAAGTTAAAGGATAATCAACGTAAGATACTTTCCTCTAATGGAAAATTGCGACTCGCAGTTACTTTTGATGAACAAGGTAATGCGCAGAAGGCTGCTGCCGTTGATTGATTTAAAGCGATAGTTAGATTGGAGTCTTGCTAAACTTTAATTGGCGCAATGCTCTGTGTATGTAGGGACTTGGTTGGTGATCATGCCCGTCTGTGCAGTTTCTGTGCTAAAGGCTATCTATGGCTATCTTTGTTTTGCTAACTACTGCAAAGATGGATAATCAATCGCTGCAAAGCATTGCAATGAGTTGATATATAACTCATTGATCCTGCGTAGAATTAAAATCCCTCGGCGTTCGCGCTGTGTGGGTTCAAGTCCCACTCCGGGTACCATGGGAAAGAACTGAATAATCAAAGCAATAAGCAGTGTCGTGAAACCACCTACGGGTGGTTTTTTTGTGCCTGTTTTTTACAAGTCATAGAACTCACTATTGCTAACGCCGAATCGGCGCGTTAAACATAAAGCCCCCTCGGGCAGGGTTGTTGATAAACCCATCGCGGGCGGGATTATAGTTGTGGTCCTGGAAACCATTCATCAGGATGGGATCGCCAAAGCCATCCTGTATCGCCAGCTGTCTGTGGATTCGGTTTCGTGCCCTGAACGTGAAAGCGAAATCACCCGTCCCGCCAATGATGAACACACCATTACCAGCTCGAAGTGCCGCGCTCAACTCTTGCTCTCTGACGGCCTGGTTTTGTAACGCGCTGGCTGTGGCAGACGATGACGCCAACAGCAGTAATATGAGAACGGCGCATGAAAATACCGATGGCAGTTTCATGATTAATACCTATAAAAAGCATGGCTATTAAAGTATAGCTTTATGTTGTCATCTTAACTGAAAAGAAAACCAATATTTTAAACCTGCTGTCCATACTGTATTTAAAAGACCGGAAGAGTAGTGCTGCGCAGTTAAGAACTATAATAAAAACAGTCAACAGGTGATTACTTCTGTTTGCAGACAGTGCTGGTTCAGGGGGCTGCTATGAACATTTCATCTTTTCCGATAGTCATGTTCGCAGCATTGCTCACCCTTAGTGGTGCAGCATATTCGGTGGAAAAAGAAGATATCTTTTCGCAGAATGCCAGGGCTACGGATCCCATCGCATTTTCTCAACAGTCATTTAATAACCTGAGGTCTTATCAGGTTATGATGCGCTCCTCGTCGCCATCCGATGAAAGCAAAATTATTCGCTATAGCTTTCAAAAGCCTGGGTATGTGCGGATGGATTTTACCCAACCGCATTCAGGTGCGGTGCTTATCTTTAATCCTGTCAGCGGTAAAGTGACGTTATGGCCATTTGGTGTGGGTACATTGCCCATTTTGCACCTGTCGCCTACTAATTCATTGATCCAGGATGAGCGTGGTCATCGGGTGGATCGCTCTGATATCGGCGTGTTGTTGGGCAATATTCGTCATCTGCAACGCGAAGGGACAACAACCACAGTTGGTAAGGAAAACCTTGCAGGACGGGCGACAATGCACGTATCTGTGGTTGGGCCTGGAACAATGGTGATTGATGGAGTACATCGTTATGACGTCTGGCTGGATAATTATCACGGACTCCCTGCCAAAGTGATCAGCTATGCGCCAGATGAGCAGCGATTAGAAACCGTGCTTCTGGATGCTATGGTCATTAACATCCGTTTTCCCGCCAATTTCTTCTCGCCTTGAGGGAGTCTGTATTATGGCTAACTATCGGTTTTCCACTGTCTGGCGGGTTGAGGCTTCTATTCAGGAGGTATGGGATGTTTTTTCTCATCCCGATCAGTGGCCTGAATGGTGGGAAAGTCTGGAACGCATTGTTGAGATTAAAAAAGGTGATATACAGGGCATTGGGGCGCTGCATCGTTATACCTGGAAAGGAGCGCTTCCTTATCGCTTAACCTTTGACATCAACGTGTTGAATATTTTGCCCTGCTCGCTGCTTGAGGGGCAAGCCAGCGGGGCGGTTGAAGGGCGAGGCGTGTGGTCTTTTTCTGCCAGTGGCGAAGAAACCATCGTCAGATATGACTGGAATGTTCGCACCACGATTCGCTGGATGAATTACCTGGCTCCGCTGGCGGCACCCGTTTTTCGCTGGAATCACGATATGGTTATGCGCGAAGGGGCCAGAGGGCTAGCCCGTAAGCTTGCAACGAATGTCTATATTTTCTGAACTCGCCCTCACGGCTGTACTTTTTGCCTGTCTATGGCTTACTATCTGTCGCGCAGTTTCTTATTTCATTCACAGTTAACAGGTCTGTTATTGATGAATAACCTCCATCGGCTCACCTTTTTATGTCAGCGTCTGTCTGCTGTGATGATCGCATACGGTTTTTACCTTCTTAGCCGTAGCTCAACTCTTATAACATGGACAGACAGCAATGCAACGTCGACAATTTCTCAAAAATAGCGTTCTCCTTTCCGCCGCCGGTTTAGTCGGTCCTGCGGTTATTAGCCAGACGGTTCACGCCGCTGAGCCATCCGTTGCACCAGCCGTGCGTCGGCGCTTTGTATTATCCCAGACATATAAACTTAACCCTCCTAAGGGGTCGAGCGGCGTGGTAAAACTGTGGATCCCGCTTCCGGTAGATACCGCGTTTCAACAAATGACGGCGCTTGCCTTTAGCGGAAACTACAAGCAGGCGTACGTTACCACTAATAATACTTATGGCGCGAAAACGCTGTTTGCCACCTGGCCTGACTCGCAGGGCGAACTGTTGATTAACGTTGATATCGACATTGAAACCGCCGACTGGGAGCCGCTGAAGCAGGACGCGCTGAAAACCTGGCAAGCGCCGGAGCAGATTATTTATCCGCTGGATGTAAAACCGTACCTGCTGCCGACGACACATACCCCAGTTGATGGGCAGGTTCTGGAAACCGCACGTAAAATTACCGGTAATGAGCAGGATCCGCTGAAAAAAGCGCGCCTGATTTACGAGTGGGTGAGTAGCCATATGGAGCGCGATAACGACGTCATCGGCTGCGGCACGGGGGATGTGGCGGAGATCTTAAAAAGCGGTAAGCTCAAAGGAAAATGCACCGACATGAGCTCCGTTTTTGTGGCTCTGGCGCGGGCCAGCGGCATTCCAGCGCGCGAACTGTTTGGCATCCGTCTGGGCAAAGCCAATAAGCTCGAACGCTACTCGAAAAGCGCTTTTGGCAAAGCTGACAGTGCAGGTGTCGCTGATGTGAGTGGCGGACAACATTGTCGCGCCGAATTCTATCTGGCCGGTTACGGCTGGTTACCGTGCGATCCTGCTGATGTGACCAAAATGCGTCTGGCAGAGAAAAAGTCGCATCAGGACGCCGATGTCCAGGCGGTAAACACTTACCTGTTTGGTAACTGGGAAATGAACTGGGTTGGATTCAACTACGGGCGTGATTTCGAGCTGTATCCGGCAACGGAGCAGGGAGCCATGAACAACTTTGGCTATCCTTACGCTGAAGTCGATGGTGACCCGATCAATTTCTATGATCCTAAAGCGTTCTCCTACAGCTATGTCGCCACAGAACAACGCTAAAGGGGCGGGACTCACCCTGTTGACGGCCGCGGCGGCTGCCGTCACCGCTGGCTTATGCTGCGTTGGACCGCTGCTCTATCTGTTGTTTGGTATTTCGGCGGCGAGCTTTGCTGTCTTCACCCGGTTCGAGTTCTTGCGAATTCCCCTGATGCTGGTGTCATTGGGTTTATTACTGCGCGTTTTCTGGCGGCTCTATTTTTCCAAACGACTGTGGTGCTCCGGGTGGTTAACGCTGAAGCAAGCGCGCATTCTCTACTGGTGCGCGTTGGCGTTGATTTTGCCGGTGCTATTTTATCCAACGCTCGTTGCCTGGTTTTATGAGGTATTTGAATGAAAATCTTCACATTAGTTGCATGCTTGTTGCTGCCGCTGTGGGCCCAGGCGGCCAATCAAAAAGTGGTGCTGGATATACAAAATATGACCTGCTCGCTGTGCGTTATTTCGGTCAATCAGGCGCTACGTGAAACCGACGGTGTGATTAAAGCAAAATCCTCCCTAAAAACCCGACAAGCAGAAGCGATTGTACCGGAAGGTTTCCCAACCGATACTTTACTTAACGCGGTAGCGAAAACGGGCTATACCGCAACGCTCAACCGTATTGAACGACAGTAAACCACCTGCGGGTGGTTTTATTGTTTTTTCCCGGTATGATGCCCGGCGGCTTAGTGTTCTCTTTTGTGCGTTAACTTCCGGAATTCCCCTCGTTTCCTGTTAACCTGAACAGGCGGCAGCTGTATGCCGCATATGCCCATTTGTATCTGTTATCCCTCCAGCCATGTAGGATGATCACAGGCAAGATTTTTTGACTAAGGAAAAGCGTTATGAAAACGGGACCATTAAACGAGAGCGAACTGGAATGGCTGGATGATGTACTGACTAAGTACAATACGGACAAGGCTATTCTGGATGTGTCAGAACTGGATGGTTTGCTGACGGCGGTGCTGAGCTCACCGTATGAAATTGAACCAGAGCAGTGGCTGGTCGCGATTTGGGGCGGCGCGCAGTATGTCCCTCGCTGGTCTTCCGAAAAAGAAATGACGCGTTTCATGAACCTGGCGTTTCAACATATGGCGGATACGGCCGATCGTCTGGATGAATATCCTGAGCAGTTTGAGCCGCTGTTTGGTTTACGTGAAATTGACGAGCATGAACTGACCATCGTTGAAGAGTGGTGCTTTGGTTATATGCGCGGCGTCGCACTGTCAGACTGGTCCGCGTTACCGGACACGTTAAAACCAGCACTTGAAGCTATTGCGCTGCACGGTACGGAAGAGAACTTTGCGGTGGTTGAGAAACTAACGCCGGAAGCGTTTGAAGAGAGCGTCGATGCCATCCGCCTGGCAGCGCTGGACCTGCATGCTTACTGGATGGCGCATCCTCAGGAAACGCCGGTCAAAGTACCGGTGAAAGTGGATGCCAAAGTAGGGCGAAATGACCCTTGTCCGTGTGGCAGCGGCAAGAAATATAAGCAGTGCTGTTTGCACTAACAGAAAGGGGCGAAAGCCCCTTTGTTTTAACCCACTTCTGGTAGTAATCCTGCTGCAATAGAAAACTGTACTGCTATCACCACAATGCCGCACAAAAATACCAGCGCCAGCGCCGGAGCACCGCCTGCTACGCGGTAGTTGGCCTGCGGATTATGTTTTCTGCTCTGCCAGGCCAGCATCGAGGGAATGAGCAGCGCCAGCACCGCCAGGGCAACGCCCGCATACCCTAATGCCATGACAAAACCACGCGGATAGAACAGCGCGAATGCCAGCGGCGGCAGGAAGGTCACCGCGCCGGTTTGCATTCTTCCCGCTACGGTATTGCGGCGCTGGAAGAGGTCGGCCAGGTAGTCAAATAATCCCAATGCAACGCCGAGGAAAGAGGTCGCCAGCGCGAGGTCAGCAAACAGATGCACCGCCAGTTCGACGTGCGGCGAAGCCACGACTTCACGCAATGCCTGCAATAAGCCATTTAAGCCTGCGTGGTTGGCTAATAGCCCCATGAACGTTGTCGAGTTAATGCTGCCAAGCGTCGCCAGTTGCCAGAAAATATAGGCGACCAGCGGAATAGCGCTACCCGTAATAAACACCCAACGCAGTTTACGGATGTTACCATTCATATAGCTGACGATACTGGGAACACTGCCGTGAAAACCGAACGAGGTGAATATGACCGGGATCGCGGAGAGCGCCAGCCCCTGTTGCAGCGGCAGCGTAAGCAGGTTCACTTTATGAATATGCGGCATTAACAGAGCCAGCATCGCCACCAGGAAGATTATCTTGGCACTGAATAGCAGACGGTTGAACAGATCGACCAGCGAGGTCCCAACGCAAACCACGCCACCGGCAACAAAGGTGAACAGCAGTACGCCTGTTGTCGGGGATACATTTGTTCCGGTCCAGTCACTGATGCTGGAAGCCAGCAGTTCACCTGCACCACTGATGTACGCCGCCGTCAGGGCATACATTAAAAACATCATGCTAAAGCCCGTTACCCATTGTCCGTAACGACCAAGATAACGTTTTGCCAGCGTGCCCAGCCCGGTGTCTGCCGGAACATGTTGATACACTTCAAGCAGCAACAGCGCGGTGTAGCACATCAACGCCCAAAGACTGACTAACAATACCAGCGTGACGCTAAACCCCACGCCTGCCGCAGCCAGCGGCATTGCCAACATACCGGCACCAATCGTGGTTCCCGCCACGATAAAAATACTACCCAGGGTTCTGTTTTTCACGCTTTCCTCTGTCCCAGAGATAATCAATGGTTATATCTGCGGCGCAGATTAAGGCAAAACGCTATTTTCGTCAAATCACCGTTACAATGGCTGTACATTAATGTTTACGATGCTTTGACCGTTAAGGTGTATAACAAATGACATTTATCTGCTGATAAACCTGCGTTAGCGCAAAGCGACGATGTGCGGTTCACATTAGGCTACGGACTTTATTAAGGAGGTAGTATGGAATCTATTCACGGTCACGAAGTGCTCAACATGATGATTGAATCTGGCGAGCAGTATTCAAATGCCAGCCTTGAAGCGGCGATTACGGCACGTTTCGGCGAGCAGGCGCGTTTTCACACTTGTTCTGCGGCGGATATGACAGCAGGCGAGTTGGTGGCGTTTTTAGCGGCGAAGGGAAAGTTTATTGCAAAAGAAGACGGCTTCTCTACGCACGAAAGCAAGATCTGCCGTCACTGATTTCAAGGGGCAATGATGGCGGGCTGCCATCATTGCCCTAAAATATTAATTCTGTGTATCAAGCGTAGCCAGTTCTTTGTCGATGAAATAAAGACCTTCGCCACTTTTTCCTGCCAGCGACAGCTTATCAATAACAGATTTAAATAATTTCTCTTCTTCATGCTGCTCGGCAACATACCATTGCAGGAAATTAAAGGTTGGATAATCCTGGTGGGTCATTGCCGCGTGTGCCAGCTCATTAATTTTCTGGGTGATTAGCTGCTCGTGTTCGTAAGTAACACGGAACAGTTCATCCAGAGACGCATATTCAGCAAAGGGTGAAGAAACGGTATTAATACGCGGCAAACTGCCGGTATCGGTCAGGTAGTCGAACAGACGCTGCATGTGCGTCATCTCTTCCTGAGCGTGACGGCGCAAAAATGCGGCGGCACCTTCGAAACTGTGATAGCTGCACCACGCGCTCATCTGTTGGTAGAGCAGAGATGAATATAATTCAAGGTTCATTTGCTCATTCAGTTGCTCGATCATTTCTGTTTTCAGCATGGTTCTGCTCCACAAACGTTATTATATATTGACGTGGCGTCACTATAATTTGTTATTTAATTATTTGCAAAAGGTAAAATAATAAATTTATTTATTAAAAATGCGAATGGGAATAAAACGCATTAACGCTATTAAACAGAGGAAATAAATAATAAAAAGGCAGAAGACCAGCAATAATGTGCTGGTCGGAAATATTAATAACTCAAGGAAGGCGACTGGGGTACCGCGACGCCGTGGCACTGCCACGCGAGCGTAATTTTGGTATTCAAACATAAAGAACCGGCATATACGCTACAGGTTGACACCGGCTGACCAAACGCTTCTGCGCTGGCATAGCCCAGGCGCTGACACTCTTTGGTGGCTGTCCCTTGGGTAACGTAGTCATCGGTACGTGCTGTTTGTAACATGGCCTGATTATAAGTCAGGCGAACCACACCAGTGATGGCGCTGGCTTCGCTGACCTGTGCCTGTTTTGTGATTGTGCATCCTGTCAGCATGAGCGGCAAAAGCGCCAGGATAAAAGTCTTCATGAGATCGCTCTGAAAGTTCGAAGATACACTATCATGGCATACAGAGACCCTCATCAATGGCTTGAATAGCCCGAAGATCACCTGCGATTAATCACAACGAGGTCATTTGTTTGCGGCAATTCTGAACTGTTCAGACAGGAATGTGAGCGCAACTTTGTTTTTTAAAACTAAATTTCATTAAATTTGAAAGTGTGATTGCAAAATAGTAATGTGGCTGAATGTTATGACTTTCAGCGGGCTACCGCAGCGCATTCAGGAGAGTACAGAATGAAAATTGCATTGATGATGGAAAACAGCCAGGCAAGCAAAAACGCCATCATCCATAACGAGCTTAAGGCCGTTGCGGATGAGAAAGGTTTTCCGGTCTATAACGTTGGGATGAGCGACGAAAATGATCATCATCTGACCTACATCCATTTAGGAATTATGGCCAGCATCCTGCTTAATTCCAAAGCTGTAGACTTTGTTGTTACAGGTTGCGGTACGGGCCAGGGGGCAATGATGTCACTGAATATCCATCCGGGTGTGGTGTGTGGTTATTGCCTCGATCCTGCAGATGCGTTCTTGTTCTCTCAGATTAACAACGGCAACGCGCTTTCTCTGGCATTCGCCAAAGGTTTTGGCTGGGGTGCTGAGCTGAATGTGCGCTATATGTTTGAAAAAGCGTTCACCGGGCGTAACGGTGAAGGCTACCCACCGGAGCGTAAAGAGCCGCAGGTGCGTAACGCCGGTATTCTGAATCAGGTGAAAGCGGCTGTGGTAAAAGAAAATTATCTGGACACGCTGCGCGCGATCGATCCTGAACTGGTGAAAACCGCTGTATCAGGCCCGCGCTTCCAGCAGTGCTTCTTTGAAAACTGCCAGGACAAAGCAATCGAAGCGTTTGTACGCGAAGTGATTGGCTAAATCCTGTTGGCCCGGCGGCGTTCACCCTCCGGGCTACCTGTTCTTGTTCGATACTGCGCTTCCTGCATCACGGGTGAGCCGCAGCGTATCCACCATACCTACCAGACAAATAATGGCAATAGCGACAAAGGCCAGCCGGAAACTGATCCCCGGAATATTGCCCAATGCCAGCCTTTCACTGACCACATCACCAATGCGGATGCCAATAGCGGCTAAAGAAATGCCCAATCCCACCGCTAATTGTGTCGCCGTACTGAACAGCGTATTAGCGTAGCTCATTTGTGCCGCGGGGACGTCCGCGAAGGCAAGTGTGCTGACGCCGGTAAACTGAATTGAGCGGAACACGCCGCCCAGATACAACACCAGCAAAATAATCCACACGGGGGTCTGTGGCGTAATTAATGCACAGGCCAGCAGCGCCAGAACGTTAAGTGCACCGTTAATCAACAGCAGTTTCTTAAAGCCCAGCCAGCGTATCAACGGTGTGGTGGCAGGTTTAATCGTCAGATTGCCGACAAATACCGCCAGTACCAGCGAACCCGCGTGAAAAGCGTTCATGCCAAAACCTACCTGAAACATTAACGGCAGCAGAAACGGCACGGCGCTGATAGAGGCACGAAACAGCGATCCGCCATACATGGTGACGCGAAAAGTAGGGACGTTCATGGCATCAAGGCGAATCATTGGCCAGGCGGTGCGGCGAAAATGATGCAGGGCGAACAGAAAGGTCACTGTTCCTAGCGCCAAAAGCCCGGCGGTCAGCCAGCCCTGAGGCTGTTGGGTCCCCAGTAACTCCATGGCATACACCAGGCTCACCATCGCAACAGAGGTTGCGATAAATCCCGTTATATCAAATCGGCGGCGCTCGTCGTCATGTATATCGGGGATAAAACGTAGCGCCAGCGCAATCGCCAGTATTCCGAGCGGTACATTAATGAAGAAGATCCAACGCCAGTTGGCATAGCTGGTAATGAATCCGCCAAGGGGAGGGCCAATGATGGGCGCGACTAATGCGGGCCAGGTCAGGGTCGCAATAGCGGTGATCAACTGATGTTTAGGCGTGGTACGCAATACCGCGAGTCGGCCAACCGGAACCATTAGCGCGCCACCTACACCCTGTAAGATTCGCATGGCGACAAAGCTCTCAAGGCTTTCGGACAAACCGCATAAGACCGAGGCGAGAGTAAATATCGCCAGCGCCAGGGTAAACACCTTTCGGGCGCCGAAGCGATCCGCAATCCAGCCGCTGGCGGGGATCAGCACCGCGAGGGTGATCAGATAGGCGCTGATACCTATGTTTAGGTCAACTGCCTGCACGCCAAAACTTTTCGCCATGTCGGGCAGTGCGGTGGCAATCACCGTGCCGTCAATAAACTCCATAAAGAAAGCCCCGGCAACAAGTAATGCCGCCGGGGATAGACCGCGTTTGTTCTCAACCGCAAAATGTTCACTCATGTTGTGCTTGCCATCTCAAAAGAAACTGACTGGAACTATTTTTATTTTCAGCGCATTCGGAAGGCATGCGCGGCTATCGTTTCGTTCGTTGAATGGGTACTATGACGACCTTTCTATAAGGAGCTCACTATGTCCCAAACACTGAATGCCGATCAGGAACTGCTCTCGGACGTTGTTGCCTGTCAGCTGGTTATCAAGCAGATTCTGGATGTTCTTGATGTTATTGCCCCAGTAGAAGTTCGGGAGAAAATGTCCAGCCAGCTGAAAAGCATCGACTTTTCCAGCCATCCTGCAGGTGCCGATCCGGTCACTATGCGCGCAATACAAAAAGCGGTTGCCTTGATCGAGTTGAAATTCACGCCGCAGAATGAATCTCACTAAAATAAACCGTTGTTTCAGGTTTTAGAAAGGTTTTTTTGCGCCTCGCAGAATGAGAGGCGTGAGCGTAGAGAAAATTAAGCACCAGCCGGATAAGGTGCGTCGCATCGTTATCCGGCATTAACACGATGAAAATTGAAGATTAGTGATGTTGATAGTTCACGACGTTCAGAAGGTGCTTATCGGTTTGCGCCATGCACAGTCCCGCACGTTTAGCGCTGCGGACTTCATCAAGAATCGTCTGTAACAGCACGCCATCCTGCTGCTGCTCTTTTTCCAGATCGTGAAGAAAATCAATGGTTGTTGCATCATTCAAGGCTTCTGCTTCATTAGTTAAGCGTGATAGCTTGCTGTAGCGCTGTTGGTATTCATCCAGCGTTTTCTGAAACAGTTCTTCAAGGGAAGTTAGTTCATCACCCGGAACATCAATAGCCTTGACGATAGGGTTAGCCCCGGCACTTTTCATAAAATTAAACATACGCATCATTTGAGTCACGTTACCTTGCGCCTGGGTGCGTAGAAAGGTTGCGGTGCCAGTCAGGCTGTGTTCGTAGCACCATTCACTGAGATGCAGGTAAAGATTCGATGCGTAGAACTCGAGGTTCATTTGTGTGTTGAGTTTATGAACAATTCCAACTGCAGCCATATCAATATCCTTATTTCCAGAAAGGGGGATGTACGTTACTAACGTCAGTGCAACGGGCTGCCGCTACACGTCACCACTACGTACAATTAAAACTGTTAGCAGAATAAATCCGTTCCGCCGGTCCTTTAGTGATCACGAATTATATTCGCTCCCGATCGAGATTCAGCATAACTCCAGTCCCGACATAAGAAAATCCTTAAATCTGCGTATTTATGATTTTTTACATATTGTCATAGCAATATTAGTGATTTATCCGCTTGTGCATATAAATGTTGTGAATATAACAGATTGATATTTATGGGATTAAAGTAAAATATTGATAATGAAATGATGTTTCATATCACGAAATGGAATTTCACAATCAGGTATTGTCTGTCGCCAGATGATTATCTGGTCTTCGGATGAAGAAATTTCACCATTGACCCGCGTCGGTGAACGCTATCTGCTGGCTAATTTTTTGCGCCAGATCAGTTTTGTGGAAATTAATAAAGTTAAGCGCCTGAATGATTCGGCATTTATTGTTTGGTGTATTTGGAAAAATCGAGGAGTGTGTATGAAAAAGGTTGCCGTGCTACTGGCACCTGGTTTTGAAGAGGCGGAAGCCATTGTTACCATTGATATTCTGCGCCGCCTGCAGATCGAAGTTGAAACACTGGCCTGCGCCGAGTCCCGTGCGGTGGTGAGCTACCATGACGTGCCGATGGTGACGGACAGCACGCTGGCTGCGCGTCAGACGGATCTTTATGATGCCGTTGTGTTACCCGGCGGGCCGCAGGGCAGTGTTAACCTTGCCGCCAGTGAGGCTGTCATCCAGTTTATCGCTCGCCATGACGATGCAGGAAAACTCATTTGCCCGGTGTGTTCTGCGGCGGCGCGTGTGCTGGGCGGCAACGGCCTGCTGAAGGGGCGCCGCTATGTGTGTTCGGGAGATCTGTGGCAAAACGTCGTGGATGGAGAATATATTGATGCGCCGGTTGTTGAAGATGGCAACCTTATTAGCGGCAAAGGGTTAGGGCATATTTTCGATTTTGCTTTCACGCTTTCAGCGCGTCTGCTGGAAGATGACATTCCGGTTCGCGATCATGCTGACCACATTTATTACAGATGGTAATCATTGTGCTCCCGAATGCTTCGGTATTCGGGAACAAGGATTCGTTGGCTGATGTTATGGACTAATCTGCTATCTCTCTTTTTTCCCGTCGACAAAACCGCGTTTTTTTATGTCATTTCCCGCTGAATTTATGTACGCAATTACTGTAATTCTGTGGTGTGATGCCGCTCTCTTATGGAGAATCAATTTCCCGCTAAAAATACTCTCAGCACTGGCATTGATCTTATCAATAAAAGGTAATGCCTTGTTTTACGTCCGAATTACAAAAAATCGTCTGATTTTACCCTACATAAAAGAACGTTAAAGCTGGAGTTAACCATGCACAAATTCACTAAAGCGCTGGCTGCCATCGGTCTGGCTGCCATTATGTCACAATCCGCTATCGCTGAATCCATGAAGCTCGGTTTCCTGGTCAAACAGCCGGAAGAACCGTGGTTCCAGACTGAATGGAAATTTGCCGATAAAGCCGGTAAAGACCTTGGTTTTGAGGTGATTAAAATTGCCGTTCCGGATGGTGAGAAAACCCTGAACGCCATCGACAGCCTGGCTGCAAGTGGAGCAAAAGGGTTTGTGATTTGCACGCCAGATCCAAAACTGGGGCCAGCCATTATGGCTAAGGCGCGTGGCTACGATATGAAAGTCATTGCCGTCGACGACCAGTTTGCCAACGCTAAGGGTAAGCCGATGGATACCGTGCCGCTGGTGATGATGGCGGCAACCAAAATTGGTGAACGCCAGGGCCAGGAGCTGTACAAGGAGATGCAAAAACGCGGTTGGGATGTGAAATCCACCGCCGTAATGGCCATTACCGCCAACGAACTGGATACCGCACGTCGTCGTACTTCTGGTTCAATGGAAGCGCTTAAAGCCGCAGGCTTCCCGGAAAAACAGATTTACCAGGTCCCAACAAAATCGAATGACATCCCCGGCGCATTTGACGCCGCCAACTCCATGCTGGTTCAGCATCCTGAAGTCAAAAACTGGCTGATTGTCGGCATGAACGACAACACCGTGCTGGGTGGCGTACGTGCGACCGAGGGGCAGGGCTTCAAAGCACCAAACGTGATTGGTATCGGGATCAACGGCGTTGACGCGGTGAGCGAACTGTCAAAAGGCGAAGCGACCGGGTTCTACGGTTCACTGCTGCCAAGCCCGGACGTGCACGGCTACAAATCCAGTGAAATGCTCTACAACTGGGTAACGAAAGGTGCAGAGCCACCGGCATTCACTGAAGTGACAGATGTGGTGCTGATTACCCGCGATAACTTCAAAGAAGAGCTGGCGAAGAAAGGCTTAGGCGGTAAGTAACAGAAGTGCTGCGATGTTGTAGGCCGGATTAGGCGAAGCCGCCTTCCGGCGCAATGCCCGGTGGCGCTGTGCTTACCGGGCCTACGTCCGGCGGTTTTCCAGGCCGGTAAAATCCTGACTCACGGAGACGTTATGCAACAGTCTACCCCGTATCTCTCATTTCGCGGCATTGGCAAAACGTTCCCGGGCGTTAAGGCGCTGACGGATATCAGTTTCGACTGCTATGCCGGACAGGTGCATGCGCTGATGGGCGAAAATGGCGCCGGGAAATCAACACTCTTAAAAATTCTCAGCGGTAACTATGCGCCAACAACGGGATCTCTGACGATCCGCGGACAGGAAGTTTCGTTCGCGGATACCACTGCCGCACTCAACGCCGGTGTCGCCATTATTTATCAGGAACTGCATCTCGTCCCGGAAATGACCGTTGCCGAGAATATTTACTTAGGGCAGTTACCGCACAAAGGCGGGATTGTGAACCGCTCGCTGCTGAACTATGAAGCAGGAATCCAGCTGAAGCATCTGGGGATGGATATTGATCCCGATACCCCACTGAAATACCTCTCCATTGGCCAGTGGCAGATGGTGGAGATTGCAAAAGCGCTGGCGCGAAACGCCAAAATTATCGCCTTTGATGAACCAACCAGCTCCCTGTCGGCTCGCGAGATTGAGAATCTGTTTCGCGTTATCCGTGAGCTGCGCAACGAAGGACGTATCATTCTGTACGTTTCGCACCGTATGGAGGAGATTTTTGCTCTCAGCGATGCCATCACTGTGTTTAAAGATGGTCATTACGTCAAAACGTTCTCGGACATGCAGCAGGTCGATCACGATGCGCTGGTGCAGGCGATGGTCGGGCGTGACCTCGGGGATATCTATGGCTGGAAATCCAGACCGTATGGCACAGAGCGTCTGCGGCTGCATGAAGTCAAAGCTCCAGGCGTGCGTACGCCAATCAGCTTATCTGTGCGAAGCGGTGAAATTGTCGGGCTGTTTGGCCTGGTGGGGGCCGGACGTAGCGAATTAATGAAAGGGCTGTTCGGCGGTACGCGTATCACGGCGGGCCAGGTATTTATTGATGAACAGCCTATCGATATCCGTAAACCAAGCCATGCCATTGAAGCGGGTATGATGCTGTGCCCGGAGGATCGCAAAGCCGAAGGGATCATTCCGGTCCATTCAGTGCGCAACAACATCAACATTAGTGCACGGCGTAAGCATGTTCTGGGGGGATGCGTGATCAACAACGGCTGGGAAGAGACCAATGCCGATCACCATATTCGTTCACTCAACATCAAAACGCCGGGTGCAGAGCAACTGATCATGAACCTCTCCGGCGGGAATCAACAGAAGGCTATCCTCGGTCGTTGGTTATCGGAAGAGATGAAAGTGATTTTGTTGGATGAGCCTACACGCGGCATTGATGTGGGCGCCAAGCATGAAATTTACAACGTGATTTATGCCCTCGCAGCGCGCGGTGTGGCCGTATTGTTTGCTTCCAGTGACCTGCCAGAAGTGCTCGGTGTCGCCGACCGTATTGTGGTGATGAGAGAAGGCGAAATTGCCGGTGAGTTACTTCATGAACAGGCGGATGAGCGCCAGGCGTTGAGCCTTGCTATGCCTAAAGTCAGCCAGGCTGTAGCCTGAATAAGGAGAGTATGATGTCTTCCGTTTCTACATCGGGTTCTGGCGCAGCGAAGTCGGCGCTAAATCTGGGCCGCATTTGGGATCAATACGGCATGCTGGTGGTGTTCGCCGTGCTGTTCCTGGTTTGTTCCCTCTTTGTGCCAAACTTTGCGACTTTCATCAACATGAAGGGGTTAGGGCTGGCGGTATCGATGTCGGGTATGGTTGCCTGCGGGATGCTGTTTTGCCTGGCATCCGGTGATTTCGACCTGTCTGTCGCATCTGTGATTGCCTGTGCTGGTGTTACCACTGCCGTAGTCATTAACATGACCGAAAGTCTGTGGATTGGTGTGGCTGCCGGACTGCTGCTCGGTATTCTGTGTGGCCTGGTGAATGGGTTCGTGATTGCGCGGTTAAAAATTAACGCCCTGATCACGACTCTTGCGACAATGCAGATTGTACGTGGTCTGGCCTATATTATCTCCGACGGTAAGGCAGTCGGGATTGAAGACGAGCGTTTCTTCACACTCGGCTATGCTAACTGGTTTGGTCTGCCGGCGCCTATTTGGATCACGGTCGTTTGTTTCATTGTCTTTGGCTTACTGCTGAACAAAACCACGTTTGGGCGTAATACCCTGGCCATTGGGGGCAATGAAGAGGCGGCGCGCCTGGCTGGGGTTCCGGTTGTTCGCACCAAGATTATTATCTTTATTCTTTCCGGTCTGGTATCCGCCATTGCCGGGATTATCCTCGCATCGCGTATGACCAGCGGCCAGCCAATGACCTCAATCGGTTATGAGTTGATCGTTATTTCGGCCTGCGTGTTAGGGGGCGTTTCGCTTAAAGGCGGCATCGGAAAAATCTCATATGTGGTGGCCGGGGTGCTGATCCTGGGTACAGTTGAGAATGCGATGAACCTGCTGAATATCTCTCCGTTCGCGCAGTATGTGGTACGTGGCCTCATCCTGCTGGCGGCGGTGATCTTCGACCGTTATAAGCAAAAAGCGAAGCGTACCGTTTGATGATTTAAACCCCAACTTTTTAGTCTAGCTTCTGCCCGTCGCCAGCCGCTACCCGGCTGGCGATTGTTTTTTCAAATGGCGAGCATGGTCACACTGTCTATACTTATATCCGTCATACATCATCTATATGCCGCGATCCGCGTGGCGTTCTGACCATGATGAGGAGGATAACCGGGTGACAGCATCACTGACTTTACCCCCTGAACAATCTGCAAACTGTGCTTACTTTTTTGATCTCGATGGGACACTTGCTGAGATTAAACCCTTTCCCGACCAGGTCGTTGTCCCGAAGACAATCCTGCAATGTCTACATCAGTTAGCGACGCAGAATGCGGATGCGCTGGCATTGATTTCAGGGCGCTCAATGGTTGAGCTTGACGCACTCACTACTCCGTTTCGTTTTCCGCTTGCCGGAGTACATGGGGCAGAACGCCGTGACATCAATGGTCAGACGCACATAGTAAACCTGCCTGAAGGTATCGAACGTGAAGCCGGGGCGTTATTACACGCAGCGTTGGTGACGTTACCGGGGGCAACACTTGAAACCAAAGGCATGGCCTTCGCGTTGCATTATCGCCAGGCACCCGAACACGAAGCGGCGCTGGTTACCCTGGCTGAAGGCATCACGCGCAGATGGCCGCAGCTTGCTCTGCAGCACGGAAAATGTGTCGTGGAAATAAAGCCTAAGGGCAGCAATAAAGGCGACGCGATAGCTGCATTTATGCAGGAAGCGCCTTTTGCTGGCCGGATCCCTGTGTTTTTCGGTGATGATCTGACAGATGAAACAGGGTTTGCTGTAGTTAACCGCGCTGGCGGTATTTCTGTAAAGGTAGGGAGCGGGCCGACGCAGGCAACATGGCGTCTGGATGGCGTCAGGGATGTCTGGCACTGGCTGGAGAAAAATAACTCTTCGCAGCAAGAACCGAAAGCAACGAATAACAGAAGAGGTGGCTATGAGTCGTTTAGTCGTAGTATCTAATCGTATCGCCTCACCAGATGACAAAGGGAGCGCGGGTGGGCTCGCGGTCGGTGTACTGGGCGCGTTAAAAGCTGCTGGTGGTTTATGGTTTGGCTGGAGTGGTGATACAGGTAATGAGGATAAACCGTTAAAAAAGGTCACGCGTGGCAATATCACCTGGGCCTCGTTTAATTTGAGTGAGCAAGATTACGAAGAGTATTACTGCCAGTTTTCAAATGCGGTTTTATGGCCCGCGTTTCACTATCGACTGGATTTAGTTCAGTTTCAGCGCTCTGCCTGGGAAGGTTACCAACGGGTTAATGCCTTACTGGTAGATAAACTTCTGCCGTTGCTTGGCGATGACGACATTATTTGGGTTCATGATTACCATCTGTTGCCGTTTGCCTGCGAGTTACGTAAGCGCGGCGTGCGCAATCGCATCGGTTTTTTCCTGCATATTCCGTTTCCGACGCCGGAAATTTTTAATGCGCTCCCTCCACATCTGGCGCTGCTTGAGCAAATGTGTGATTTTGATTTGCTTGGTTTCCAGACCGAAAACGATCGTCAGGCTTTTCTGGACTGTCTCGCAGCCCAGACTCGGGTGACCACGCATAAAGATAAGCACCACCAGGCATGGGGAAAAGCGTTTCGCACTCAGGTCTATCCCATCGGTATTGAACCGGATGAGATTGCTCGACAGGCGTCCGGTCCGCTGCCACCAAAACTGGCACAGCTAAAAGCGGAGCTTAAAAATGTGCAGAATATTTTCTCCGTGGAGCGTCTGGATTACTCCAAAGGCTTGCCGGAGCGCTTTCAGGCCTATGAGGCCTTACTGGAACATTATCCGCAGCACCACGGTAAAATTCGCTATACGCAGATAGCACCGACCTCGCGTGAAGAGGTGCAGGCCTATCAGGATATTCGCCACCAACTGGAAACAGAGGCAGGGCGAATCAACGGCAAATATGGGCAACTGGGCTGGACGCCGCTTTACTATCTGAACCAGTATTTTGATCGTAAATTGCTGATGAAGATCTTCCGCTACTCGGATGTAGGGTTGGTGACCCCGTTGCGCGATGGTATGAACCTGGTGGCGAAAGAGTTTGTGGCCGCACAGGATCCTGCTAACCCTGGCGTGCTGGTTTTATCGCAATTTGCCGGGGCGGCGAACGAGCTAACCTCTGCGCTTATTGTTAATCCTTATGACCGGGATGAAGTGGCAGGCGCATTAAACCAGGCGCTGACGATGCCACTTACCGAACGTATCTCGCGCCACGCTGAAATGCTTGAGACTATCGTTAAAAACGATATCGACAACTGGCAGGCGACGTTCATTTGCGATCTTAAAACGGTCACGCCGCGTCGGAGTCAATGCCAACTGCCAGACAATATCTCTTCCTGTTCTAAACTCGCATGAAGTCGTGGCACCGTGGATTAATCTCCAGCTAGCGGAACCAGAAGAACGTCCACCTGGCTGGTATGAATCACGCTTTTCGCTGAACAGGCAGCGCGCGAAAAAAAACTGTGGTTATGGTTGCCGTAAATGACCAGATCAACGGCGTGTTTGCGGCATACATCCAGGATATGTTCATTCAGAGCCCCATAGGTAATAAAGGTATGTTCAATGGGGTATTCTGCTTCTTTGCTAAGTTTGTCGATAAAATCCTGAGTCTCTTCCTGCATGACTTCACGCAGGTCTTCCAGCATGGGGGCAGCAAACTGGTTATACAGTTCGGGGTCTGAGACCAGTGTAATCAGGCTAATTCGGGCGTTGACAGGGCGAGCGATAGAAACCGCCTTGTCTAACAACTGCTGACTTTCAGGGGTGGCGGCAACAGCAACAAGAATGTGCGAATAGCTCATAACTCGCTCCTTTTTTTCAAGAATTATGAGAGGGCTTTTCAGCTTTACTCAGCTTACTCCATACTGCAACGTTTCCTTCCTTCATAGTGTGAATGTCATCATGATTATTCATTAATTATTCTTATAAATAGAATAATCGATTCATATTAGTTGCAGATATGTTCAAGTTACTTAAGTGAAACCCACTGCTAATGAAAACAATGTGTTAATAGAAATTAAACATATATTAACATTTGCAAGGTCGTCACATCGCGGTATTAATTAATCACTCTAAATATTTAACTTATTGTTTATAAAGAATTTAATTAAAAAAGTTTTTTGAGTTAAATATGTGATCCAGCTCGCTATTTCACGGCGTGATATTAACGGATGTGAACAAAATACTATTCGCTTTTATTGCAAGAATATTCGTACATCAGGAATTGAAATGGATGATGGCAGAGTAAAAAATAAGCAAAGTAAAAGCTACGCTGATGGATTTATGTTAAGTGTTTGGCTGGTTTATGTGATCTTGATCACATATTCTTTAAATTCGCAGCATAGCTCCGTTGTATGTGTAACTGACGGCGGGTAGAGTTGCGTCGAATTAGGAAAAATCTTAGACATTTGTAAGAATTGATGTGAGCTTGTAAGGGACGCTGCCTTCTTAAAAGGGAATGTTTAGACAACGCGTAAGTGTCGTCACGCTGCTATGTATTTGACCTTTTGCTTTTTTTTACCGGGCCTTCCCGGCGACATCACGGGGTGCGGTTTTACCGCATGAAAACAATGTTGGTTATTATGGATGCAAATAATGCATACATCCGAGTTGCTGAAACACATCTATGACATCAATTTGTCATATTTATTGCTTGCACAGCGTTTGATCGTTCAGGACAAAGCATCTGCGATGTTTCGCCTTGGTATCAGCGAGGAAATGGCGGACACGTTGGCAACATTAACACTTCCTCAAATGGTCAAACTGGCCGAAACAAACCAACTGGTATGTCATTTCCGTTTCGACGATCACCAGACTGTTACTCGCCTGACGCAAGACTCCCGCGTTGACGATCTTCAGCAAATTCATACTGGTATCATGCTTTCAACACGCCTGTTAAGCGACATCGATGATGCAGCACGTAAGAAAAGGGCTTGATGATGAGCGAAAAAAGCATTGTTCAGGAAGCGCGTGATATCCAGTTGGCAATGGAATTAATCACATTGGGCGCCCGTTTGCAAATGCTGGAAAGCGAAACGCAATTAAGCCGTGGTCGATTAATCAAGCTGTACAAAGAATTACGCGGTAGTCCTCCGCCAAAAGGGATGCTCCCGTTTTCCACCGACTGGTTTATGACGTGGGAACAAAATATTCATGCGTCGATGTTTTGCAATGCATGGCAATTCCTGCTCAAAACGGGTCTCTGTAGCGGCGTGGATGCCGTGATCAAGGCGTATCGGTTATATCTTGAGCAGTGTCCGCAGCCTGAAGAAGGGCCATTGTTAGCGTTAACCCGCGCGTGGACGCTGGTGCGATTTGTCGACAGCGGATTGCTGGAGTTGTCCCAATGCAATTGTTGCGGTGGGAATTTTATCACCCACGCACACCAACCCGCAGGCAGCTTTGCCTGTAGTTTATGCCAACCGCCATCACGGGCCGTAAAAAGACGTAAACTTTCCCAGAATGCTGCCGATATTATTCCACAACTGCTGGATGAACAGATCGAACAGGCTGTTTAACTGATACGGTGTGGATGAACACTCCAGCAGCGGTAAGCAATTACCGCTGCTTTTTTTTGTCCTGACCTTACGTTAATTGCCCGACTGCGCATCCTGTCATAGTCAATTGCGAAAGGATGATGTCGTGCTTATCTTATTAGGTTACCTGGTTGTTATTGGTACAGTTTTCGGCGGTTACATGATGACCGGCGGACACCTTGGGGCACTCTATCAACCGGCTGAGCTGGTGATTATCGGTGGTGCGGGTATTGGGGCATTCATCGTCGGCAATAACGGGAAAGCCATCAAAGGGACGATGAAAGCGATCCCGTTGCTTTTCCGTCGTTCGAAATACACCAAAGCGATGTATATGGATCTGCTGGCGCTCTTGTATCGCCTGATGGCCAAGTCACGTCAACAGGGCATGTTCTCGCTTGAGCGCGACATCGAAAACCCAAAAGAAAGTGAAATCTTCGCCAGCTATCCGCGCATTCTTGCGGATGCTGTAATGCTTGATTTTATTGTCGATTATCTGCGCCTGATCATCAGCGGCAACATGAATACGTTTGAAATTGAAGCGCTGATGGACGAAGAAATTGAGACTCATGAGAGTGAGGCTGAAGTCCCGGCGAATAGTCTGGCGATGGTCGGCGACTCACTACCGGCATTCGGGATCGTCGCGGCCGTTATGGGGGTTGTGCATGCGCTGGCTTCTGCCGATCGCCCAGCAGCAGAGCTGGGTGCGTTGATAGCGCATGCGATGGTGGGAACATTCCTCGGTATTTTGCTGGCCTATGGATTTATTTCTCCGCTTGCCAGCGTTCTGCGACAGAAAAGCGCTGAAACAACCAAAATGATGCAGTGCGTGAAGATAACGCTGCTCTCCAATCTGAATGGTTACGCGCCGCCGATTGCCGTTGAATTTGGTCGTAAAACATTGTATTCCAGCGAACGTCCTTCGTTTATCGAACTGGAAGAACATGTTCGTGCGGTGAGAAATCCAACTGCGCAACAGACGACCGAGGACGCATGAAAAATCAGGCCCATCCCATTATCGTTGTAAAGCGACGCAAGCATAAGAATCACGGTGGTGGGGCGCATGGCTCGTGGAAAATCGCCTACGCCGATTTTATGACCGCGATGATGGCCTTCTTTCTGGTGATGTGGCTCATTTCTATTTCCAGCCCTAAAGAATTGATCCAGATTGCCGAATATTTCCGTACACCGCTGGCCACCGCAGTGACTGGGGGAAATCGTATTTCGAATAGCCAAAGCCCGATTCCAGGCGGCGGGGATGATTACACCCAGCAGCAGGGCGAGGTGAACAAGCAGCCGAATATTGATGACCTGAGAAAACGTATGGAACAGAGCCGCTTGAGCAAACTTCGCGGCGATCTCGATCAACTGATTGAATCCGATCCCAAACTGCGAGCGCTGCGTCCGCATTTAAAGATTGATTTAGTTCAGGAAGGTCTGCGGATACAGATTATCGACAGCCAGAATCGCCCGATGTTTAAGACCGGTAGCGCTGAAGTTGAGCCGTACATGCGCGATATCCTGCGCGCGATTGCACCAGTGCTCAACGGGATCCCTAACCGGATCAGCCTTTCCGGTCACACGGATGATTACCCTTACGCGAATGGTGAGAAAGGGTACAGCAACTGGGAATTGTCTGCCGATCGCGCAAATGCATCGCGTCGCGAGCTGGTTAGCGGCGGTCTGGATGATGGAAAAGTATTACGTGTGGTAGGTATGGCCGCCACGATGCGTCTGAGCGATCGCGGTCCTGAAGACGCTATCAACCGCCGTATTAGCCTGCTGGTTCTCAATAAGCAGGCAGAAGAGGCCATTTTGCATGAAAACGCTGAAAGCCAGAATGAGCCGGTAAGTGTCTTACAACGGCCAGCGGAACTCCCGCCGGTAAGCGTTCCCACATCGCCACCAGCCAATCCGAGGTGATAGCGTGAGCATGGATATTAGCGATTTTTATCAGACATTTTTTGATGAAGCTGACGAACTGTTGGCTGATATGGAGCAACACCTGCTTGATTTGGTTCCTGAAGCCCCGGATTCCGAACAGCTGAATGCCATTTTTCGTGCAGCGCACTCGATTAAAGGCGGGGCGGGCACCTTCGGCTTTACCATTTTGCAGGAAACGACCCATCTGATGGAAAACCTGCTGGATGAAGCGCGGCGTGGCGAGATGCAGCTCAATGCCGACATTATCAACCTGTTTTTGGAAACGAAAGATATTATGCAGGAACAGCTCGACGCCTATAAAAGCTCAGTGGAGCCTGATGCCGACAGTTTTGAGTATATCTGCCAGGCGTTACGGCAGTTAGCGCTCGAAGCGAAAGGTGAAACCGCACCGGCAGTTGTCAACCCAGCAAAACTTAGCGTTATTGACAGCGCCGCGATGCAGGAAGAGGCGGTTGCAAAGCCTGAACCCGCCAGTGAAGAGAGCAAAAAACGCATTACTCTCTCGCGCCTGAAAGCCAGCGAAGTGGATTTACTGGAAGAGGAACTGGGGAATCTGGCGACCTTAACCGATGTGGTAAAAGGAAGCGACACGTTATCAGCAACGCTTGATGGCAACCTCGCAGAAGATGACATCATCGCGGTGCTTTGCTTTGTCATTGAAGCTGACCAAATTGAATTCGAAACCGTCAGCGCAGCGCCTGTGGCAGCTGAAGCTGAAGAGGTAGCTGTTGTCACTGGGCCGCAGCCGGTTGCTGTGGCACCTGCGGTGAAAGCTACCACCAGTGAAGCACCACATAGCCGCGCGGAACGTGAAAAACCCGCCCGCGCCAGCGAGTCGACCAGTATCCGCGTAGCGGTTGAAAAGGTTGATCAGCTTATTAACCTGGTTGGCGAGTTGGTGATAACCCAGTCGATGCTGGCCCAGCGCTCTAACGAACTGGATCCTGTCAATCATGGCGATCTCATCACCAGTATGGGTCAGTTACAACGTAACGCCCGAGATTTGCAAGAGTCGGTGATGTCTATTCGTATGATGCCAATGGAGTATGTTTTCAGCCGTTTCCCTCGTCTGGTGCGCGATCTGGCCGGTAAGCTGGGTAAACAGGTCGAGCTGACGCAGGTTGGTAGCTCAACCGAACTCGATAAGAGCCTGATTGAACGCATCATCGATCCGTTGACGCACCTGGTGCGTAACAGCCTCGACCATGGTATCGAATTGCCGGAAAAACGCCTTGAATCCGGCAAAAGCCCAATCGGCAATCTGACGCTTTCCGCGGAGCATCAGGGCGGGAATATTTGTATTGAAGTGACCGATGATGGCGCTGGCCTGAACCGCGAACGTATCCTGGCTAAAGCTGTCTCTCAGGGCATGCCGATCCACGAAAACATGAGCGATGACGAAGTGGGTATGCTGATCTTCGCTCCAGGCTTTTCGACCGCCGAACAGGTGACGGATGTTTCCGGACGCGGCGTGGGTATGGATGTGGTGAAGCGAAATATCCAGGAGATGGGCGGCCATGTTGAGATCCAGTCTAAACAGGGACAGGGGACCACTATTCGCATTCTGCTGCCGCTGACGCTGGCGATCCTCGACGGGATGTCCGTGCGTGTGGCCGATGAGGTCTTCATTCTGCCACTGAATGCCGTTATGGAATCGCTGCAACCGCGCGAAGAAGATCTCCATCCGCTGGCCGGAGGAGAGCGCGTTCTGGAAGTGCGTGGCGAATATTTACCGCTGGTTGAGTTGTGGAAAGTCTTTGAGGTTGAAGGCGCTAAAACTGAAGCGACTCAGGGCATAGTGGTCATTTTACAAAGTGCAGGGCGTCGCTATGCGCTGCTGGTGGATCAGTTAATTGGCCAACACCAGGTGGTGGTCAAAAACCTGGAAAGCAACTACCGCAAAGTGCCAGGTATTTCTGCTGCAACGATCCTCGGCGACGGCAGCGTCGCGCTGATTGTCGATGTCTCTGCATTGCAGGGGTTAAACCGCGAACAACGTGTGGCGATCACAGCCGCCTGATTGAGTGAGAAGGGAATAATATGACCGGTATGAGTAATGTAACTAAACTGGCCGGCGAACCGTCAGGTCAGGAATTCCTCGTGTTTACGCTGGGGGATGAAGAGTACGGTATCGATATCCTGAAAGTGCAGGAAATCCGTGGTTATGATCAGGTGACGCGCATCGCTAACACGCCAGCGTTTATCAAAGGCGTCACAAACCTGCGTGGTGTGATTGTGCCTATCGTCGACCTGCGCGTGAAATTTAGCCAGAGCGATGTGGATTACAACGAAAACACCGTGGTGATCGTGCTGAATCTGGGTCAGCGAGTGGTTGGCATTGTGGTAGATGGCGTCTCGGATGTGCTGTCGCTGACAACGGATCAAATCCGTCCGGCACCGGAGTTTGCGGTCACGCTGTCAACGGAATATTTGACGGGATTGGGTGCGCTGGGTGACCGGATGCTGATTCTGGTCAACATTGAGAAGCTGCTGAACAGCGAAGAAATGGCGCTGCTGGATATTGCCGCTTCCCACGTCGCATAATCGCCATAACTCATCCGGCCTACAATGATTGCTGTTGCAGGCCGGATGAGCGTAGCGCATCCGGCAGATTTCTCTCTTACGCTTCCCGCTCAACCAGCTCGGGTTCTTCTTCCAGTAAACCTTCATCCTGCGCCAGCATCGCCGTTGCAATCCCGTTACCTAATACGTTGATTGCTGAACGTCCCATATCCAGGAAGTGGTCAATTCCCATCAGCAACAGGATCCCGGCGACCGGAATGTTAAAGCTCGGGATGGTTGCAGCCAACACTACCAGTGCTGAACGCGGCACACCGGCAATCCCTTTGGACGCCAGCATCAGCGTCAGCATCAGGACGGTGATTTCTGCGAAGGATAGGTGGATGTTATAGGCCTGCGCGATAAACATAGAGGCAAATGAACAATAGACCATGGAACCGACCAGGTTAAACGAATAACCGATAGGTAGCACGAATGACACGATGTTGGGTGAGCAGCCAAATTTAGTTAATTGCTCCAGCGTTTTCGGATAAGCGGCCTCAGAGCTGCTGGTGGTGAATGCGACCAAAACCGGGTCTTTCAGCATGCTCACCAGGCGAAATACCTCTTTTTTCAGCATGACATATCCCACAGCCAGCAGAACCAGGCAGGTCAGCAAAATCGCCACATAGTAGCCGCCGATAAACGACGCATAGTTAAGCAGGATCCCCAGCCCTTGGGTGGAGATGACGGAAGAGATGGCGGCAAAAATAGCCAGCGGCGCAACGTACATCACGTAGCCGGTCACTTTCAGCATAATGTGGGAAACCACATCCAGCGCGGCAACCAGTGGAGCGTTAAATTTCTCTCCGAGCGATGCGCCACCAATACCGAAGAACATTGAGAACACCACAATTTGCAGGATCTCATTGTTAGCCATCGCTTCGGCGATGCTGGTTGGAATGGTATGCGTCAGAAAACCTTTCAGGCTCATGCCGCCCACGGCCAGGCCGGTGTCGGTGGCTTCCAGCGGGATCGCCAGGTTCAGCCCGCTGCCAGGTTGCTCAAGGGAAACCACAAACAGACCGACCAGGATAGACAATATAGAAGAGCTGATAAACCAGATCATCGCTTTGCCGCCCACGCGCCCGATGGTGGACGTTTCTCCCAGGCGCATAATACCAACTGTCAGGGTGCTGAATACTAAAGGCGCGATCACCATTTTAATCAGGCGTAAAAAGATGTCGGTAAGAAGCGTAATGTTATCGGCCCAGGCGGTCACAACGCCGGGGGAGGCATAAGAGTGGATCACCGCACCCGACAGGATCCCCGCCAGCATGAAGATCACGATAAACAACGTGAGTTTGTTTGCATTTGCCACTAAAAAGCCCTCAGTAAGGATTTAACATTTATTGATCGGTTACTCATTTTTTATACTTATTAAGTGGTAACGAAGTATTCATCATATAAATTGGATTAAAGCGTTAGCGGATACAACTTTTTTTAATTTTTTATCCATTTTGTTGTGGTATTTACGATGCGTATGTGTGATCTCAATCACATAAAAATGCGTACTTCGGCCATTCTGGCCGTGCTCATCGATGAAAATAAATGTTATTTACATGATAATTATGGTGTTTTTATGTGAATGATTTGTGGTTGCTGCGCACCCGTTTTATTTTCCCCTCGCCAGGCTTCACATCCCTTCAGGATTTCCTTTTCGCAAACGTAAAGTTATCTCAGCGAGTGCCGATAACGTTGATAACTCGTTTTCAGGAAGGTGCCTTATGTTTAACCGTATCCGCGTTGTCACAATGCTGATGATGGTGCTGGGGGTTTTCGCACTGCTACAGCTTGTTTCCGGTGGTCTGTTGTTTTCTTCATTGCAGCAGAATCAGCAAAGTTTTGTTATTTCTAACGATCTTCGACAGCAGCAAAGTGAACTCACCTCAACATGGGATCTGATGCTGCAGACACGAATCAATTTAAGCCGTTCTTCTGCGCGCATGATGATGGATGCGTCTAACCAGCAAAGCAGCGCTAAAAACGATCTGCTGAAGAATGCGAAAGCATCGCTGGCGCAGGCCGAAACGCATTACGCAAAATTTAAAAACATCACACCGTTGCCGGAAATGGCAGAAGCCAGCGGCAACGTTGAGGAAAAATACCAGCAGTACCATGCGGCCCTGGCAGAACTGGTTCAGTTTCTGGAAAGCGGCAATATGGACGCCTACTTCGCGCAGCCTACGCAGGGAATGCAAAACGCGCTCGGCGAGGCGCTGGGCAAGTACGCCAGCGTTAGCGAAAAGCTTTACGTCCAGGCATTTGATCAAAGCGCGCGGGATTACCATTTTGCCCAATGGCAGCTTGGCGTGTTGGCCGTCGTGCTGGTGCTGATTCTGGTGGTGGTCTGGTACGGCATCCGTCATACCCTGCTTAATCCTCTGTCCCGTGTCATTGCCCATATTCGGGAAATCGCCAGCGGTAACCTGACCGCAACTCTCGCTGTTAGCGGCCGTAACGAAATCGGCGAGCTGGCCAGTACGGTTGATCATATGCAGCGCTCCTTGACGGAAACCGTCACCCTGGTGCGTGAAGGCTCTGATGCGATTTATTCCGGTACCAGCGAAATTGCCAGCGGAAACACTGACCTTTCATCTCGTACGGAACAGCAGGCGTCTGCGCTGGAAGAGACCGCTGCCAGCATGGAACAGCTGACAGCAACCGTGAAGCAAAACGCGGACAACGCGCGTCAGGCCTCGCAACTGGCGAAAAGCGCTTCTGACACCGCGCAGCATGGCGGCAAAGTGGTTGATAGCGTGGTAAACACCATGCACGAAATCGCCGATAGCTCGAAGAAAATCGCCGACATCATCAGCGTCATCGATGGCATTGCCTTTCAGACCAACATTCTCGCACTGAACGCGGCGGTTGAAGCAGCGCGTGCCGGTGAGCAAGGCCGCGGCTTTGCTGTGGTGGCGGGTGAAGTGCGTAATCTGGCAAGCCGCAGTGCGCAGGCGGCGAAAGAGATTAAGGCATTGATTGAAGATTCCGTTTCCCGGGTTGATACCGGTTCCGTACTGGTAGAAAGCGCCGGCGAAACGATGAACGATATCGTCAATGCCGTGACGCGGGTGACAGACATTATGGGCGAGATTGCCTCGGCATCTGACGAGCAAAGCCGGGGGATTGATCAGGTTGCGCTCGCGGTCTCTGAAATGGATCGTGTTACGCAGCAAAACGCCTCTTTGGTACAGGAGTCAGCTGCCGCCGCGGCCGCTCTTGAAGAACAGGCCAGTCGCTTAACGCAGTCGGTGTCGACTTTCCGTCTTGCGTCACGTCCGGCCTCGACAAAACCACGCGATACACGATTACCTGCAGCCCCGAGCGCATCTTATCCGCGCCAGAGCATTGAACAAGATACGAATTGGGAAACATTTTGACTGATAGTTAAACCGCGGCCAGTGCCGCCCGACGGGAGCGTTGATGTTTAATCGTATTCGAATTTCGACCACGCTGTTTTTGATTTTGATCCTCTGCGGAGTTTTGCAGATTGGCAGTAATGGCTTGTCCTTCTGGGCATTTCGGGACGGTTTTCAGAACCTGAATCAGGTCGAACGGAGTAATCAGCAACGCGCTGCGCTGGCCCAAACCCGCGCTGTGTTATTACAGGCCAGTACGGCCCTTAATAAGGCAGGGACGCTGACCGCCCTGAGCTATCCGCCAGAGGACATCAAAACGCTGATGACCCTCGCGCGCGATAGCCTGACGCAGTCTGAATTGATGTTTAAACGCTTTATGGCGACGTCGGATTCGACGGAGCAAGGCAAGGCGCTGTTTGGCGCAACGGAGAATAGCTTCAGCCAGTGGCACAGCGCTCTCGCGCATCAGGCAACCTGGCTTGAAAACAATCAGTTGTCAGATTTTCTGACCGCGCCGGTGCAGGCGGCTCAGGATGCTTTTGATGCGAATGTGAATGCGTGGCAGAGCAACATTGACAGCGTGTTGCAAACGGCGGGGGAGCAGAGTCAGCGTAATTACCATATGTCGGGGGTGATTTTCGCCACCATGGTGGTACTGGCGGCACTGCTCACCAGCGGTGCGCTGTTCTGGTCACGCAAGATGATCGTTCAGCCGCTGGCGATTATTGGCAGCCATTTCGACAGTATTGCCGCGGGGAACCTGGCACGACCGGTAGCGGTTTATGGGCGCAATGAGATCTCGGCTATTTTTGCCAGCCTGCAGAAGATGCAAAAGGCGTTACGCGAAACGGTAAGTGACGTTCGTCAGGGCAGCTCAGCCATGCATAGCGGTATTTCAGAAATCGCGATGGGCAATAACGATTTGTCTTCACGGACTGAACAGCAGGCGGCTGCGCTGGCGCAAACGGCGGCCAGCATGGAACAACTGACCGCCACCGTCGGCCAGAACGCTGATAACGCACGCCAGGCGTCAGGAATCGCCAAAAGTGCGGCAGACACAGCGCATAAAGGTGGCGAGCAGACGTCCCGGGTCGCCAGCACCATGCATGAGATTTCTGCCAGCTCGCAGAAAATCGGCGACATTATCGGGGTGATTGACAGCATTGCCTTCCAGACCAATATCCTGGCGTTGAATGCCGCGGTAGAGGCCGCCAGAGCGGGGGAGCAAGGGCGTGGTTTTGCCGTCGTCGCCGGAGAAGTGCGCAATCTGGCAAGCCGTAGCGCACAGGCGGCGAAAGAAATTAAGGGACTGATTGAGGAATCCGTCATCCGGGTGCAGCAGGGATCGCAACTGGTGGATATGGCGTCGCGCACTATGACGGAAATTGTCAGTTCGGTGACCCGGGTTAACGACATCATGGGCGAGATTGCCTCGGCATCCGATGAACAGCGCAGAGGCATTGAGCAGGTGGCGCAGGCCGTCAGCCAGATGGACTCCGTGACGCAGCAAAACGCCGGTCTGGTGGAAGAAGCCGCATCCGCCGCCGGACAACTTGCGACGCAGGCCGATCATCTTTCTGCTTGTGTCGCATTTTTTAAACTTGAAGAGCAAACCGTAGCAAAACAAGAGTTGGCGCAGCCTCAGGTTGCGCCCGTTGTATCCTGAATGTGATTGAGAAGGCGCTATGACATCATCTCTGCCCTCCGGGCAAACGTCATTATTGTTACAGATGACACAGCGCCTCGCGCTGTCTGACGCGCATTTTCGTCGGATATGTCAATTAATCTACCAGCGTGCGGGGATCGTACTGGCCGACCATAAGCGGGACATGGTTTATAACCGCCTGGTTCGTCGTCTGCGTACCCTGGGGCTGGATGACTTTGGTCGCTATCTCAGCATGCTGGAAGCTAACCAGAACAGCGCTGAGTGGCAGGCTTTTATTAACTCCCTGACTACCAACCTGACCGCGTTTTTTCGCGAAGGGCATCATTTTCCGGTGCTGTCAGATCACGCTCGTCGGCGCAGCGGTGAATACCGCGTCTGGAGCGCGGCGGCGTCAACCGGAGAAGAACCCTACAGCATTGCGATTACGCTTGCCGATACCTTAGGTATGGCACCGGGCCGCTGGCGTGTTTTTGCCAGCGACATTGATACCGAAGTGCTGGAAAAGGCCAGAAACGGCATTTACCGCCTCGATGAGCTAAAGACGCTGTCACCCCAGCAGTTGCAGCGTTATTTCATGCGCGGCACCGGGCCGCATGAAGGACTGGTACGCGTAAGGCAGGAACTGGCAGGTCATGTTGAATTTTCCAGCGTGAACTTACTGGATAAGCAGTACAACGTGCCCGGACCGTTCGACGCCATATTTTGTCGTAACGTTATGATCTATTTCGATAAAACGACTCAACAGGACATTTTGCACCGTTTTGTTCCACTTCTTAAACCTGACGGGCTGCTGTTTGCAGGTCATTCAGAAAACTTTAGCAACCTTGTGCGCGAGTTTAGCCTGCGTGGACAGACCGTGTATGCGCATGCGCCAGGTAAGGATAAAGCATGAGTAAAATCAGGGTGTTGTCGGTAGATGATTCTGCATTGATGCGTCAAATCATGACCGAAATTATTAACAGTCACAGTGATATGGAAATGGTGGCGACGGCGCCGGATCCGTTGGTCGCCCGGGATTTAATCAAAAAATACAATCCCGACGTCCTGACGCTGGACGTGGAAATGCCGCGCATGGACGGCCTCGACTTTCTTGAGAAGTTGATGCGTCTGCGTCCGATGCCGGTAGTCATGGTTTCTTCGCTGACCGGTAAAGGTTCAGAGGTCACGCTGCGGGCGCTGGAGCTGGGGGCGATTGATTTTGTCACCAAACCTCAGTTGGGGATCCGCGAAGGAATGCTGGCGTATAGCGAGATGATTGCGGAGAAAATCCGCACCGCATCGCGCGCAAAACTGGCGGCCCATAAGCCCATGGCGGCACCCACAACCTTGAAAGCGGGGCCATTACTCAGTTCAGAAAAACTGCTGGTCATCGGCGCCTCAACCGGAGGAACAGAGGCAATTCGCCATGTACTCCAGCCATTGCCGCTTTCAAGTCCCGGTATTCTTATTACTCAGCATATGCCGCCAGGATTTACCCGTTCGTTCGCCGAACGTCTGAACAAGCTGTGTCAGATAACCGTGAAAGAGGCAGAAGACGGAGAACGTGTGCTTCCAGGGCATGCGTATATCGCGCCGGGTGACAAGCATATGGAACTGGCGCGCAGCGGCGCGAACTATCAGATCAAAATTCATGACGGTCCGCCAGTTAATCGGCATCGGCCCTCAGTGGATGTGCTGTTCCATTCGGTGGCGAAACATGCGGGGCGCAATGCCGTCGGGGTGATCCTGACCGGTATGGGCAACGATGGCGCAGCCGGAATGTTAGCGATGAATCAGGCGGGAGCCTGGACCATTGCGCAAAACGAAGCAAGTTGTGTGGTGTTCGGCATGCCGCGCGAGGCCATCAATATGGGTAGCGTAAGCGAAGTGGTCGATCTTAGCCAGGTGAGCCAGCAAATGCTGGTGAAAATTAGTGCCGGACAGGCAATACGTATTTGAATCAGGAGTTTATTTTTATGGCGGATAAAGAGCTTAAGTTTTTGGTTGTGGATGACTTTTCCACCATGCGTCGCATCGTGCGTAACCTGCTTAAAGAGCTGGGATTCAACAATGTTGAAGAGGCTGAAGATGGCGTGGATGCGCTGAACAAGCTGCAGGCTGGGGGATTCGGCTTTGTTATTTCTGACTGGAACATGCCGAACATGGATGGACTGGAACTGCTGAAAACCATCCGTGCCGATGGCGGGATGGCTTCTCTGCCGGTGCTGATGGTCACGGCAGAAGCGAAAAAAGAGAACATCATTGCGGCAGCACAGGCAGGTGCCAGTGGCTATGTCGTGAAACCGTTCACGGCGGCGACGCTGGAAGAAAAACTGAATAAAATCTTTGAGAAACTGGGCATGTGAGGGTGTGATGATGATGATGCAACCACAAATTAAACCTGCTGACGAGCACTCTGCAGGGGACATCATCGCGCGCATCGGCAGTTTGACCCGAATGCTGCGCGATAGCTTGCGTGAACTGGGGCTGGATCAGGCCATTGCCGAAGCGGCAGAAGCGATTCCCGATGCCCGCGATCGTCTCGATTACGTTGTACAGATGACCGCTCAGGCGGCAGAGCGCGCGCTGAACAGCGTAGAAGCTTCGCAGCCGCATCAGGACGCGATGGAAAAAGGGGCCAAAGACCTGACCAAACGCTGGGATGAATGGTTCGAAAATCCGATCGAACTGTCCGACGCTCGAGAACTGGTCACCGATACCCGTCAGTTCCTTGGTGATGTGCCTGGACATACCAGCTTTACCAATGCCCAGTTGCTGGACATCATGATGGCGCAGGATTTCCAGGATCTCACCGGACAGGTCATCAAGCGCATGATGGATGTTATCCAGGAAATTGAACGTCAGCTGCTGATGGTTCTGTTGGAAAACATTCCGGAACAGGGCGCACGTCCAAAACGTGAAAACGAAAGCTTGCTTAACGGCCCGCAGGTTGACGCCTCGAAAGCCGGTGTAGTGGCAAGTCAGGATCAGGTTGACGACCTGCTGGATAGCCTCGGGTTCTGATGAGTATTTGCCGGATGTGAGGCGTGGGCCTCTCATCCGGCTTACGCGCAATTCTGCTTAAAGCCATAAATCCCGTCTTTTTTACCGCTTACTCTTCCCATTGCTGGATAGCTGTTCTGGCATCATTCTCGCCTATATCTCTATCCAGGGTCTGATGCGTGGCAGAAGAAAGCGACGACGACAAAACAGAAGCCCCCACACCCCACCGACTTGAAAAAGCACGGGAAGAAGGGCAGATCCCCCGATCCAAAGAGCTAACCTCACTGCTCATTTTGCTGGTGGGTGTGTGCATTATCTGGATAGGTGGGGAGTCGCTTGCCCGCAGACTGGCTGGCATGCTGTCGACCGGATTACGTTTTGACCACAGTATGGTCAACGACCCGAATCTGATCCTGAGCCAAATCATCCTGTTGATTAAAGACGCAATGATTGCGCTGTTGCCGTTGATTACCGGCGTCGTTTTGGTGGCTTTAATCTCCCCGGTGATGCTTGGCGGCTTGATTTTCAGCGGTAAATCCCTGCAACCCAAATTCTCGAAGCTGAATCCGTTACCGGGCATTAAGCGCATGTTTTCCGCGCAAACCGGCGCAGAACTGCTCAAAGCGATACTGAAGTCCACGTTAGTGGGAAGCGTGGCCGGATTTTATCTCTGGCATAACTGGCCGGCGATGATGCGTCTGATGGCGGAGTCACCGATTACGGCGATGGGCAACGCCCTGGATTTAGTCGGTATGTGTGCACTACTGGTGGTACTTGGTGTTATTCCGATGGTGGGGTTCGACGTCTTTTTCCAGATCTATAGCCATGTGAAAAAGCTACGTATGTCGCGTCAGGATATCCGCGATGAATTTAAGCAAAGCGAAGGTGACCCGCACGTTAAGGGCAAAATTCGTCAAATGCAGCGCGCGGCCGCTCAGCGTCGCATGATGGCGGATGTGCCGAAAGCAGACGTTATTGTCACTAACCCTACGCACTACTCAGTGGCGTTGAAGTATGACGAGAACAAAATGAGCGCGCCGAAAGTTGTTGCGAAAGGGGCCGGGCTGGTTGCGCTGCGCATCCGTGAAATTGGCGCAGAGCACCGTGTCCCGACATTAGAAGCGCCGCCACTGGCGCGTGCGCTCTATCGCCATGCTGAAATTGGTCAGCAAATACCTGGTCAATTGTATGCCGCCGTTGCTGAAGTACTGGCATGGGTATGGCAGCTAAAACGCTGGCGTCTGGCTGGCGGCAAGCGTCCACCACAACCTGAAAACCTTCCGGTGCCTGAAGCACTGGATTTCATGAACGAGAAGAATACTGATGGCTAATCTGGTCGCGATGCTGCGTCTGCCCAGCAACCTGAAATCCACGCAATGGCAAATCCTTGCCGGACCGATCCTCATCCTGCTGATCCTGTCGATGATGGTGCTGCCGCTGCCGGCTTTCGTCCTCGATTTGCTGTTCACATTTAACATTGCGCTGTCGATCATGGTGCTGCTGGTGGCCATGTTCACCCAGCGTACGCTGGAGTTTGCCGCATTCCCGACGATTTTGCTGTTTACCACATTATTACGCCTGGCGCTGAACGTCGCGTCGACCCGTATCATTTTGATGGAAGGACACACCGGCGCAGCGGCGGCGGGGAAGGTAGTTGAAGCCTTTGGTCACTTCCTGGTGGGCGGTAACTTCGCGATCGGCATCGTGGTCTTCGTGATTCTCGTCATCATTAACTTTATGGTAATCACTAAAGGTGCAGGACGTATCGCCGAGGTAGGCGCGCGCTTTGTACTGGACGGAATGCCCGGCAAGCAGATGGCGATTGATGCAGATTTGAATGCCGGTCTGATTGGCGAAGATGAAGCTAAAAAACGACGCTCGGAAGTGACCCAGGAAGCGGATTTTTACGGCTCAATGGACGGTGCGAGTAAATTCGTCCGTGGAGACGCCATCGCCGGTATTTTGATCATGGTGATCAACGTGGTCGGCGGTCTGTTAGTTGGGGTGTTGCAGCATGGTATGAGCATGGGCAGCGCTGCGGAAAGTTATACCCTGCTGACCATCGGTGACGGGCTGGTGGCACAAATTCCTGCGCTGGTTATCTCTACCGCGGCGGGCGTTATCGTGACCCGCGTGAGTACCGACCAGGACGTAGGCGAACAGATGGTGACCCAACTGTTCAGCAACCCCAGCGTTATGCTGCTCAGTGCGGCGGTGCTTGGACTTTTGGGTCTGGTTCCGGGCATGCCGAACCTGGTGTTTCTGATGTTTACTGCCGCATTGTTGGCCCTGGCATGGTGGATGCGCGGTCGTGAGCAAAAAGCGCCAGATGAACCGCAGCCGGTGAAAATGCCGGAAAACAACTCCGTGGTGGAAGCCACGTGGAACGACGTGCAACTGGAAGACTCCCTGGGAATGGAGGTAGGGTATCGCCTGATCCCAATGGTGGACTTTCAGCAGGATGGCGAGTTGCTGGGGCGAATTCGCAGTATTCGTAAGAAATTTGCCCAGGATATGGGCTTCCTGCCGCCGGTGGTACACATCCGCGACAATATGGATCTGCAGCCGGCCCGCTATCGAATTTTGATGAAAGGGGTAGAGATTGGCAGCGGTGACGCCTATCCGGGACGCTGGCTGGCCATTAACCCGGGTACTGCCGCCGGGTCGCTGCCGGGCGAGAAAACGGTCGATCCGGCTTTCGGACTGGACGCTATCTGGATTGAAAGCGCATTGAAGGAACAGGCGCAGATTCAGGGCTTTACGGTGGTTGAAGCCAGTACTGTTGTCGCTACGCATCTTAACCACCTGATTGGCCAGTTCGCCGCCGAGCTGTTTGGCCGTCAGGAGGCGCAGCAGCTACTGGACCGTGTGTCGCAGGAGATGCCAAAGCTGACGGAAGATCTGGTGCCGGGCGTTGTGACGCTCACCACGCTGCATAAAGTGCTGCAGAACTTACTGGACGAGAAAGTACCGATTCGCGATATGCGCACCATCCTTGAAACGCTGGCGGAACATGCGCCGCTGCAAAACGATCCGCATGAGCTTACCGCGGTCGTCCGTGTTGCGTTAGGACGCGCCATCACTCAGCAGTGGTTCCCGGGTAATGAAGAGGTTCAGGTTATCGGTCTTGATACTCCGCTCGAGCGTTTGCTGCTGCAAGCGCTGCAGGGAGGCGGCGGCCTGGAGCCTGGGCTGGCAGACCGCCTGCTGGCGCAGACTCAGGAAGCGCTGTCCCGGCAGGAAATGTTGGGCGCGCCGCCGGTCTTGCTGGTTAATCACGCGTTACGTCCGTTACTGGCGCGGTTTTTACGTCGCAGCATCCCGCAGCTGGTGGTGTTATCGAACATGGAGCTTTCCGATAACCGCCATATCCGTATGACGGCGACCATTGGAGGTAAATAATGCGTAAGCTACTGTGGTTGTTGTTTTTTCCTCTGGTGGCGCAGGCCGCTGGAGAAGGGGCCTGGCAGGCAAGTGGCATGGGGATCACCTTAAATCACCGTGGCCAATCAGCCTCGTCTGATCCTTTGGTTCCCAGCCAGCCGGTCTCAGGCTTGATGACGCTGGTGGCCTGGCGCTATGAGCTGAATGGCCCCACGCCCGCAGGTTTGCGGGTGCGTTTATGTTCTCAGTCCCGTTGTGTCGAGCTGGACGGGCAAAGTGGGACCACCAACGGGTTCAATAACGTTCCGGCCATTGAACCGATGCATTTTGTCTGGGAGGTCCCCGGCGGTGGTCGCCTGATCCCCGCGTTACGCATTCAGAGCAATCAGGTGATTGTGAACTACCGTTAACACCCTCTGTCATTCAGACCAGCAGTTGAAACTGCTGGTTGTTTCAACATTTCAGTCTCTCACTCAATTAAATAGAAACGCCGTTTTATAAAATAAGTGACGTACGTTGCCGGACTCTTTGTATTCTTGCCATTTCACGAATCCTTCTGGCAGAAATAGAAAGGTTTCACTTCCTGTTAGCTTTTACTGTGACCCTATAAGGATGCCCATTGTCAAAGCGAGGATTGCGGGGCCTCCAAAAAAGCTGCTGCGCCGTAACAGGGGCAAGTCTCAGCATTGAATCCGACATTGACAGAGGTTAAGTAAATGATTGTTTACCCGGTTAAACATAGCCCGTTATTGCGCCAGCCAGAACATTTTATTGCCAGGGATGAATTAAAAACGCTGATCAAAAAGGTGACGCATAACCTGGTCAATATTCATGACGAAACCGGCGAGTTCTTGCTGCGTCTGGACGATGGACGCGTAATTGATACTAAAGGCTGGGCGGGATGGGAGTGGACACACGGCGTCGGCCTGTACGGGATGTATCAGTACTATCTGCAAACCGGCGATGAAACGATGCGCGATATCATCGATAGCTGGTTTGCCGAGCGTTTTGCTGAAGGTGCGACCACCAAAAACGTGAACACCATGGCGCCATTTTTAACGTTGGCGTATCGCTATGAAGAGACGCGTAACCCAGCGTATCTGCCGTGGCTCGACAGCTGGGCTGAGTGGGCAATGCATGAGATGCCGCGTACCGAATTTGGTGGTATGCAACACATCACGCTGGCGGAAGAAAACCATCAACAGATGTGGGATGACACGCTGATGATGACGGTTTTACCGCTGGCGAAGATTGGCAAGCTACTCAATCGCCCGGACTACATCGAAGAGGCAACGTATCAGTTCCTGCTGCACGTGCAAAACCTGATGGATAAAGAAACGGGGCTGTGGTTCCACGGCTGGAGCTATGAAGGAAATCATAACTTTGCTAATGCCCGCTGGGCGCGTGGCAACAGTTGGTTAACTATCGTGATCCCGGACTTCCTCGAATTACTTGATTTACCGGAAAACAATTCTGTTCACCGCTATCTGGTTCAGGTCCTGAACGCGCAAATCGCGGCGCTGGCGAAATGCCAGGATGAAAGTGGGTTGTGGCATACCTTGCTGGACGACCCTCAGTCGTATCTGGAAGCATCGGCAACTGCCGGATTTGCCTATGGGATCCTCAAAGCAGTACGTAAACGCTATGTTGGGCAAGAGTATGCGCTGGTGGCCGAAAAGGCCATTCGCGGCATTGTGCAGCATATTTCACCGGAAGGTGAACTGCTGCACACCTCGTTTGGTACCGGGATGGGACATAATCTTGATTTCTACCGCAACATCCCTCGGACCTCCATGCCTTACGGACAGGCGATGGCGATGCTGTGTCTTACCGAATACTTGCGAAAGTATTTTTGATATCGGTATTCAATGGCGATACCGCTATCGGACCTGATTGTTCAGTCGTCACTGTTTGTACCGTGTTGTCCTGCGGGGCAAACAGATGATCCATGATTTGACGCATAACTGGCGCGGCGGTGACCCCATCGCTGCCGCCGTTTTCCAGAATTAACGCCACCGCGACCTTCGGGTTCTTATAGGGTGCAAATGCGGTATAGAACACGTGGTCGCGCAAGCGGACAGGGATCATCTTCGCATTGTAGGTCTGATTTTCTTTCAGGCTAAAGACCTGCGAGGTGCCACTTTTTGCCGCAATGCCGTAAGGCGCGGTGTGAAAGAACTTATAACCTGTACCATTTGGTTCATTCGCCATGCCGAACATCGCCTGACGCACCAGTCCCCAGTAGGGCGATGAGGCCGAGGCGATTTGTGAAGGTGCTTCTGGAGCCTGATACGGCGTGATGGTTTTGCCGCTCTCTTCATCGAGCAGCAGGTGAGGGACGATAACCTTGCCGTTGTTAATCAGTGCGACCATGGCTTTTACCATCTGGATAGGCGTGGCAATCCAGTAGCCCTGACCGATGCCAACTGAAATAGTGTCCCCCTGATACCAGGCTTTTTTGTGTACTTTTTGCTTCCATTCGCGGCTCGGGAGCAGGCCGTTATACTCCTCATCAAGATCGATGCCGGTCGGTTTACCGTAACCAAACTGGCTGAGCATGCTGTTAATCCGGTCGATCCCCATCATAAACGCCACCTGATAGAAGAACGTATCGGCAGACTCTTCTATCGCTTTGGTGACATCCAGCATACCGTGGCCCGTTTTTTTCCAGTCACGGTAATGTCGCTCGGTGCCGGGTAGCGTCCAGGTAGGGGCACCGAAGAAACTGGTCTGCGGCGTGATCACACCGTTCAGTAATGCCGACATCGCCATATACGGTTTGACCGTTGAAGCGGGAGGGTACAATCCCTGCGTGACGCGGTTGATTAATGGCAGGTCTTTATCCTGGAGTAGCTTGTTATAGTCCTGATAGCTGATGCCTTTGACAAATGGATTAGGGTCGTAGCTGGGGTTTGAGACCATCGCCAGTACGGAACCGTCGTGTGGATCTTCAACCAAAACGGCGGCACGCTGGCCAGCCAACAAGCTCTCAATGTATTGCTGTAAATGTAAATCCAGCGTCAGATGGATATCTTTTCCGGCAACGGGCGGCACATCTTTGATCAGGCGTACGATGCGTCCGTGGTTATCTACTTCCACCTCCTGATAACCGGTCTTTCCATGCAGTTCGTTTTCGTAATAGCGCTCAATACCTTGCTTACCGATGTTGTGATCGGCGGCGTAGTTCTCCGCCAGACCTTTTTGATCCAGTGCTTTCAGGTCGTTGTCATTGATTTTTGAAACATAACCCAGGACATGCGCCAGCGCCGCGCCATAGGGATACTGGCGGTCTTCGTAACTATTGATGTTGACGCCGCTAAAATGAAACTGGTTTACCGAGAAACGGGCGATTTCGACATCGGTTAGCGCATTTTTTAGCACCACAGGACGATAGCGGCTGCTGGTTTTCAGCTCATGGCGAAACTGGTCTATGTCATCAGGAGTGAGGTCAACGATCGGCGTGAGCTGCTGGAGTAACGCATTCATATCGCTGATTTTATACGGCGTAACAGAAATATCGTACCAGGTAACGTTGCGCACCAGCGGGATGCCGTTGCGATCGTAAATCATGCCGCGCGTTGGGGCGACGGGCAGCATTTTGATGTCGTTTGCATTCGACCGGGTGGTGTAATACTGGTGCTGACAGATTTGTAAGTTATACAGATTGTAAATCAGGATGCCAAAACAGATGACTACCAGGCCAAAGGCCACCAATACACGCCGCTGGAAGAGTTTTTCTTCCGCCTCAAAATCTCTGAATGTCATTGACCCGTACCCGATTAATTCGCCGCCTAATGATACGGAGGCTTAGACGGGATGACAGGCAAAAGATGTTCCATATCTCTAGGGAAGTGTGTCATTCCTTGTGGGTTGTTACAAATTACAGTGAACGTAGCCGTTTCTCGTCGGCCTGATAGTGCTGCCTACAAGGGCGGTAATTCGGGGAAATAAAAAAACCCGCGACATAGCGCGGGCTTTCATATTACTTGAGGTGATTACATACGTTCTACTGTTTCGATACCCAGTGTATCCAGACCCAGCTTCAGCGTTTTCGCCGTCAGCTGTGCCAGTTTCAGTCGGCTGTTACGAATCTCTTCGTTTTCAGCGCTGAGAATAGGGCAGTGCTCGTAGAAGCCGGAGAACAGACCAGCAACGTCGTACAGGTAAGCACACATCACGTGTGGCGTACCTTCACGTGCAACGACGGTCAGCGTTTCTTCAAACTGCAGCAGACGTGCCGCCAGTTGAGCCTCGCGATCTTCGCTGATGACGACCTGCGCATTTGCCAGCGCGCTTTCGTCGATATCTGCTTTACGGAACACGGACAGTACGCGGGTATAAGCGTACTGCATATATGGCGCGGTGTTACCTTCGAACGCCAGCATGTTGTCCCAGTCGAAGATGTAGTCGGTAGTACGGTTTTTGGACAGATCCGCGTATTTCACTGCGCCGATACCGACCGCATTTGCCAGTTTTTCCAGTTCGTCGGCAGGCATGTCTGGGTTCTTCTCCGCGACCAGACGACGTGCACGCTCCAGCGCTTCATCCAGCAGATCGGCCAGTTTTACCGTGCCGCCCGCGCGGGTTTTGAACGGTTTACCGTCTTTGCCCAGCATCATACCGAACATGTGGTGTTCCAGTGGCACTGAATCCGGCACATAACCAGCTTTACGTACGATGGTCCAGGCCTGCATTAAGTGCTGATGCTGACGGGAGTCGATGTAATACAGTACGCGGTCGGCATGCAGGGTTTCGTAACGATATTTGGCGCAGGCGATGTCGGTTGTGGTGTAGAGATAGCCGCCATCTTTCTTCTGAATGATAACGCCCATCGGTTCGCCTTCCTTGTTCTTATACTCATCAAGGAATACGACGGTAGCGCCTTCGCTTTCAACAGCCAGGCCTTTAGCTTTGAGATCGGCCACGATACCAGGCAGCATCGGGTTGTACAGGCTTTCGCCCATGACGTCGTCACGGGTCAGAGTAACGTTGAGGCGATCGTAGGTTAACTGGTTTTGCGACATGGTAATGTCGACCAGTTTGCGCCACATCTCGCGGAAGTATTCGTCGCCGCCTTGCAGTTTCACGACATAACTACGGGCGCGTTCCGCGAAGACTTCATCTTCGTCGTAATGTTTTTTCGCATCACGGTAGAAACCTTCCAGGTCAGCCAGCGCCATCTCTCCGGCATTTTCCTGCTGCTGTTTTTCCAGCCATGCAATGAGCATACCGAACTGAGTACCCCAGTCGCCAACGTGGTTGGCGCGGATAACTTTGTGACCGAGGAACTCCAGCGTACGCACCGCCGCGTCACCAATGATGGTGGAACGCAGGTGACCAACGTGCATCTCTTTCGCTACGTTAGGCGCGGAGTAGTCAACAACGACGGTTTGTTTAGCCGGTTGAGTGACGCCCAGACGATCGGAAGCCAGCGCCTGCTGAACGAGCTGCGCCAGAAATGCCGGATCGAGGAAAATATTGATAAAGCCTGGGCCTGCAATTTCAACTTTGCTGGCAATCCCGTTGAGCTCCAGATGAGTCAGCACCTGCTCAGCCAGTTGTCGCGGCGCCATACCCAGTTTTTTAGCGACAGCCATCATGCCGTTAGCTTGATAGTCGCCGAACTGTACTTTTGCTGACTGACGAACCTGCGGTTCGCAATCTGCAGGCGCACCTGCAGCAATCATGGCCTGACTGACTTTTTCTGAGAGAAGAGCCTGAATATTCACCGGAATACCTTACATTTATGAAGCGGCCTAAAATTCACCGCACCAGTTTAAGAATTAAGGGCGGGAGTATACTGCAAATGCCCGTTGCCGTCAGCATTGTGTGTACCGCCAGTAGCCTGAATTATAAACAATGCAATGGCGTAAATTTATTCATGATGTGTTCGGAGAAAACAGCGGTTGGATGGCGCAGCGCAACAGAGTAAATTAGCGACTTTGAACATGGATATGAGCTTTTAATATGGCGAACTGGCAAACCGTTGCAGAACTACAGGATATTTCTGCAGATTTACCGCATTTCACGCAGGCATTAACGGAACTTTCTACCCGTCTTGGGCTGGATATCACAGGCCTGGAAGCCGATCACATTTCCTTGCGTTGCCATCAAAATACCACCGCAGAGCGCTGGTGTCGTGGGTTTGAACAGTGCGGTGAATTGTTGTCAGAAAACATCATTAACGGCAGACCTATTTGTCTTTTTAAACTGCATGAGCCGGTTTGTGTGCAACATTGGCAATTTTCCATCGTCGAACTGCCGTGGCCGGGCGAAAAACGCTACCCACATGAAGGCTGGGAACATATTGAAATTGTTCTGCCGGGAGAGGCGGAAACGCTGAATGCGCGCGCGCTGGCGCTGCTTTCCGATCACGGTCTGAGTCAACCGGGCATATTTGTGAAAACCAGCTCGCCAAAAGGAGAGCGTGAGCGTTTACCGAATCCGACGCTGGCGGTTAGCGATGGCAGCGTGACGATAAAATTCCATCCGTGGTCGATTGAAACCATTGTGGCAAGCGAACGTCAGGAGTGAGCATGGCTATACTGGAAATCTGCTGTTACAGCATGGAGTGCGCGCGCACGGCGCAGCAAAACGGCGCGGATCGGATTGAACTCTGCTCGGCACCCAAAGAAGGGGGCTTAACACCGTCACTGGGCGTCTTGCGCTCTGTTCGCCAGCACATTTCGATTCCCGTCAATCCCATTATTCGCCCACGTGGAGGCGACTTTTGCTACACCGAAGGTGAATTCGCTGCAATGCTGGATGATATTGCGATGGTCAGAGATCTGGGGTTCTCAGGGCTGGTGACCGGCATTTTAGATGCGGATGGCGATATCGATATGCCGCGCATGGAGAAAATAATGATCGCCGCCGGTTCGCTGCAAGTCACTTTTCATCGGGCCTTTGATATGTGTGCTAACCCACTCAATGCGCTTAAAAAATTAGCTGAGCTGGGCATCGCCAGAGTACTCACTTCAGGGCAAAAATCAGATGCGGCGCAAGGTTTAACAAAAATAATGGAACTTATTGCGCAGCCCGGTGCTCCAATCATTATGGCCGGAGCGGGGGTTCGCGCCTCGAATTTGTCCCTGCTCCTTGATGCTGGAGTGCAGGAAGTCCACAGTTCTGCCGGAGTATGGCTGGCTTCACCAATGCGTTATCGCAATTCGGGGTTGTCGATGTCTTCGGATGCGCAGGCGGATGAGTATTCGCGCTATGCGGTAGACGGGACGGCGGTTGCTGAAATGAAAGCAATCATTGCACACCATCAGGCCAACTGATTTTACCGTTGCATCATGTCGCCCAATATGATGCTTGCTCGTACCAGGCCCCTGCAATTTCAACAGGGGCCTTTTTTTATCCTTTTATGCCTGATGGCGGCGATGCCTTATCAGGCCTACGGGAGTTGTAGGCCCGGTACGCGTAGCGTCACCGGGCAATCCATCACGGCTTACGCGCAATCAAGACTGCACGCAGCGGGGCGGGGTAACCTTCTACCGTTTTGCTGTGGTCGTTCGGGTCGAGGAAGTCGGCCAGCGACTCGGTTACCATCCACTCAGTGCGGCGCTGCTCTTCGGTGGTGGTGACGCAGACATCGGCGATGCGCACATCAACAAAACCGCATTTTTCCAGCCAGTTTTTTAAAGCCAACGCAGATGGAATAAAGTAGACATTACGCATTTGCGCGTAGCGATCGCCCGGCACCAGTACGGTATTTTCATCACCTTCGACGACCAGCGTTTCCAGCACCAGTTCGCCATCTTTAACCAACTGATCTTTTAACTGCCACAGATGTTCCAGTGGCGATCGGCGGTGATAAAGCACGCCCATGGAGAACACAGTGTCAAAGGCGTTGAGCGCTGGAAGTTGCTCAATACCCAGCGGCAGCAGGTGAGCACGCTGGTCATTGCCCAGCAGTTTACGCACCGCCTCAAACTGGCACAGGAACAGTTGCGTAGGATCGATGCCAACCGCCAGATGCGCTCCAGCGCCAATCATGCGCCACATGTGATAGCCACTGCCGCAGCCGACGTCAAGAATGGTACGTCCGGTGAGATCAGACAAGTGCGGCAGGACGCGATCCCACTTCCAGTCGGAACGCCATTCGGTATCGATGTTGACGCCGTACAGCGAGTACGGTCCTTTACGCCATGGCATCAGGTTCCGCATCAGGGTGTCGATGCGTTTAAGCTGGCCTTCGCTGAGCGGTTCTTTACTTTCTGCGGTAACGCTGTGTAGTAAGTCCAGACGATGCGGCGTCAGCTCGGGCAGAAACTCGACGGCGTTTGACCATTGCTTAAAAAGACCGTGCTGATCGCGCTGCCAGGCAGCGATTTGCGCCGGAAGCGTTTCCAGCCAATGGGACAGATGATTTTTGGCAATCAACTGATAAAAGTTACCAAAATCGATCATGCGCTAACCTCAGCTTTCAACGCCACCAGAGAGCCAAAGTTGAAGCACTGGAACCACAATTCGCTGTGCTCAAAGCCGGCCTGATGCAGTCGCGCTTTGTGCGTTTCTACCGAGTCGGTCAGCATCACGTTTTCCAGCATGCTGCGTTTCTGGCTAATTTCCAGTTCGCTGTAGCCATTGGCCCGTTTGAAGTCGTGGTGCATGTTGAACAGCAGCTCGCCAACGTTAGCGTCTTCGAAACTGAATTTTTCAGACAGCACCAGCGCGCCGCCGGGATTCAACCCTTGATAAATCTTATCCAACAATGCCTGGCGCTCAGGTGGCTCAAGAAATTGCAGGGTAAAATTCAGCACCACCATCGAGGCGTTTTCGATAGTAATGTTGCGAATATCGCCTTCGACAACCTCAACCGGGGTCGGTGCCTTATAGGCATCAATATGACGACGGCAGCGCTCAACCATCGCCGGGGAGTTATCGACGGCAATAATTTTGCAATTCTCGTGATGAATATTGCGACGCACCGAGAGCGTCGCCGCGCCCAGAGAACAGCCCAGATCGTAGACCTGCGTGTTGGGTTGTACGAAACGTTCGGCCAGCATGCCAATCATAGATATGATATTGGAATAGCCAGGAACGGAACGCTGGATCATATCCGGGAAGACTTCAGCTACCCGTTCATCAAAGGTCCAGTCACCCAGACTGGCGATAGGCGCAGAAAAAAGCGTGTCGCGGTGAGACATAACGTAAAAATCCGGGAAAAATAAAGTGGCGTATTGTGCGCTAATGCAGGGAGAAAACCAACTCCCAGGGCATATACCAAAGATTCGCCAGCACCATTAGCAACAGCGAACACCAGGTTGCGCTCATGCCCGAACGGCGCCAGCGGAATAGTCGGTGGTGGAATCCGTAATAATGCATCAGACGTCCGGCAATCAACATCAGCCCGCAAATATGCACCATCCACGTCTCTGCGCCGTTCATTTCCATAAATAACAGCAGCACTAATGCGACGGGAATATATTCCACTGCATTACCGTGAATGCGGATAGCGCTTTGCAGCTCGCTAAAACCTCCATCGCCATAGGCAACGCGGTATTGCATGCGCAGGCGAACGACGTCAAAGGAGAACTTTATTAACAATAACGCACCCAATACGGCATAAAGCGCGCTTACCATACAAACTCCCTTTTAAAATGGCTGCTGGCATTGACTATGATAGGTGGCATTTTCAGAAAAGAGAAGATTGCTGTGGAATAGAGGGAGCTGATCCGATCTCTGGCAGAGCACTGTGTAAATCTGCCCATAGCGTATCAACAAGCTCCGGGGCTTGCGCGATGTCCGGCGTATGCAAAAACAGATACGGCGTCGTGGTGCGTTGCCATAGCGGCAGCTTGGTCAGCCAGACGGCAAAAAGGGCGCTGTTTTGTGCCATATCATCGCTACCGATAAAGCGTACCATCGGATGGTTTGCCGTCACCACAGCATGCACCGGAACCTTCGGTTTTTTGCGCTGAGCGTCACGTATGGCTTCGGTATGTGGGATTGCGGCATGCACCGGGCGGCTGTCCAGAATCACCCGGTTTACTCCACGCTCGTGTAAACCGCGATTAAATAGCTGTTCGGCTTCGCCTTTGGCAAAGAACTCCGGATGGCGAACTTCCACACCGTAGGTAAAGGATTTCGGGAGCGCATCGAGAAACTGCCACAGGGCAGGCAGGTCGCGTGGGCCAAAAGTCGCGGGTAATTGCAGCCAGTATTGTCCAATGCGCGATTCCAGCGGCGACATACGCGTAAAAAATTCCTGTACCAGGTCATCACAATTACGCAGCGCGGCCTGGTGCGAGATGGTCGCCGGAAACTTAAAACAAAATCGAAACGCATCGGTGGTCTGTGCCTGCCAGCGGGCAACAATATCGGCTTTAGGCAGCGCATACAGCGTGGTATTGCCCTCCACGCAGTTAAAGTGGCGGGCATATTCTTCAAGGCTGGTGATCCCCAGACGCACCCATTTTGGATGCGACCACTGGGGTAAACCGATATAGATCATAGCGCTTGCAGAATCTCCTCCACGCTGCGAACGCGCGCAATGCGCGGGAAAATGTGAGTCATGCTGCCCTGGTGTTGTTCAGCACTGGCGGCGCTACAGGCATTCTCTGCAATGATCAGACTGAAACCCAGCTCCCACGCATTTCGCGCCGTTGACTCCACGCCAATGTTCGTAGAGATGCCGCACAGGACGATGGTATCGATGCCCCGGCGACGCAACTGCAATTCCAGATCAGTGCCATAGAAGGCTCCCCACTGGCGTTTAGTCACTTCGATATCGCTGGCGCATTTCCCCAGAGCCGCCGGGTAATCCCACCAGTTTTCGGGCAACGCTTTTGCCGGAGTCTGAGCATCTACGGGTTGTTTCAGCGCTTCGGCGTAATCGTCAGACCAGCCGACGCGCACCATTACCACCGGGGAACCGTGGGCACGGAATTTTTCCGCCAACTGCGCGGCGCGGGTAACCACATCATGTGCCGTATGAGGCCCGCCAGCGAAAGGCAGGATCCCTTCCTGTAAATCAATCACGACAAGGGCGGTTGTTTTAGCGTTCAATTCCAGCATGGTCACTCCAGTAATAAAAGAATTCCGTTACACCTTAATCGCGAATCAGTGTGAAAGGGGCGACAATTTTTGTTATTTTTTGTGAGATTACGCAATGCCCGTCCAGGAAACAGGCGTACAGTCAGTACCGGACTGAGAGTCTATCCCAGTAGGCTCTTATCGTGCGGCAGAATTTCCAGTATAATAGCCGCCTTTTTTCATTCAGTTGTGACATTCAGCTAAAGCTGCGACTTCGTCATCTGCGAGACAGGTGACAATCCGCCTGCGGCAAAGTTAAGGGATATCTCATGCGTACAGAATATTGCGGACAGCTACGTCTGTCCCACGAGGGGCAGCAGGTGACTCTGTGTGGTTGGGTCAACCGTCGTCGTGATCTTGGTAGCCTGATCTTTATCGATATGCGCGACCGCGAAGGTATCGTGCAGGTATTTTTCGATCCGGACCGTGCGGACGCGTTAAAGCTGGCCTCCGAACTGCGTAATGAGTTCTGCATCCAGGTTACGGGCACTGTGCGTGCGCGTGACGCGAAAAACGTCAACGCCGATATGGCGACGGGCGAAATTGAAGTACTGGCCTCCGATCTGACCATCATCAACCGTTCAGACTCGCTGCCGTTGGACTCTAACCACGTCAACACCGAAGAAGCGCGACTGAAGTATCGCTATTTAGATCTGCGTCGCCCTGAAATGGCGCAGCGCCTGAAAACGCGTGCTAAAATCACCAGTCTGGTGCGTCGTTTTATGGACGACCACGGCTTCCTCGACATCGAAACACCGATGCTGACCAAAGCAACGCCGGAAGGCGCGCGCGATTACCTGGTACCTTCTCGCGTACATAAAGGTAAATTCTACGCGCTGCCGCAATCACCTCAGTTGTTTAAACAGCTGCTGATGATGTCTGGCTTTGACCGCTACTATCAGATCGTAAAATGCTTCCGTGATGAAGACTTACGTGCTGACCGTCAGCCTGAATTTACCCAGATCGACGTTGAGACTTCCTTCATGACCGCACCGCAGGTGCGTGAAGTGATGGAAGCGCTGGTACGTAACCTGTGGCTGGAAGTTAAAGGCGTGGATCTGGGTGATTTCCCGATCATGACCTTTGCCGAAGCTGAGCGTCGCTACGGTTCCGATAAACCAGACCTGCGTAACCCGATGGAGCTGGTGGACGTTGCCGATCTGGTGAAAGACGTTGAGTTTGCAGTGTTCTCTGGTCCGGCAAACGATGCGAAAGGCCGCGTAGCTGCTCTGCGTGTACCGGGCGGTGCTGCACTGAGCCGTAAGCAAATTGACGATTACGGTAACTTTATCAAGATTTACGGCGCGAAAGGTCTGGCTTACATCAAAGTCACCGAACGTGCGAAAGGTCTGGAAGGTATCACCAGTCCGGTTGCTAAGTTCCTGAACGCAGAAATCGTGGAAGCGATTCTGGCACGTACCGGTGCGCAAGACGGCGACATGATTTTCTTCGGTGCCGACAACAAGAAAGTGGTTGCCGACGCGATGGGCGCGCTGCGTCTGAAACTGGGTAAAGACCTGAACATCACCGACGAAGCCAAATGGGCGCCGCTGTGGGTTATCGACTTCCCAATGTTTGAAGACGATGGTGAAGGCGGACTGACCGCAATGCATCACCCGTTCACCGCGCCGAAAGATATGACGGCCGCTGAGCTGAAAGCAGCGCCGGAAGACGCGGTTGCCAACGCGTACGATATGGTCATCAACGGTTACGAAGTAGGCGGCGGTTCCGTGCGTATTCACAACGGCGACATGCAGCAAACCGTATTCGGTATTCTGGGCATTAACGAGCAAGAGCAGCGTGAGAAATTCGGCTTCCTGCTGGATGCGCTAAAATATGGTACACCGCCGCATGCGGGCCTGGCGTTTGGTCTGGACCGTCTGACTATGCTGTTGACCGGTACTGACAACATTCGTGACGTTATTGCTTTCCCGAAAACCACGGCTGCAGCGTGTCTGATGACTGAAGCGCCAAGCTTTGCCAACGCAGCTGCGCTGGCGGAACTGAGCATTCAGGTTGTTAAGAAGGCCGAGAATAACTGATATGACATATAAACAGCCTGTCTCGGTGTTAGTCGTGATTTATGCAAAGGACACCGGGAGAGTGCTGATGTTACAGCGACGCGACGATCCTGATTTCTGGCAGTCGGTCACCGGCAGCCTTGAAGAAGGTGAAACCGCGTCGCAAGCCGCTATGCGCGAAGTAAAGGAAGAGGTCGCCATTGATGTTGCATCTGAGCAACTGACCTTAATTGACTGTCAGCGCACGGTGGAGTTTGAGATTTTTAGCCATTTACGTCATCGCTATGCACCGGGAATTGAACGTAATACTGAATCCTGGTTTTGCCTGGCACTTCCCTCAGAACGAAAGATCGTGTTCACCGAACATCTGACCTATCGTTGGGTTAATGCGGTTGAAGCCGCCCAATTAACCAAGTCGTGGAGTAACCGGCAGGCGATTGAAGAGTTTGTAATTAACGTCGCCTGAAAAGGCGCGCTTTTTGGAGATATTATTTATGGCAGGTCATAGTAAATGGGCCAACACCAGACACCGTAAAGCAGCGCAGGATGCTAAACGCGGTAAAATTTTCACCAAAATAATTCGTGAGCTGGTGACGGCGGCTAAACTGGGCGGTGGCGATCCGGACGCTAACCCGCGTCTGCGTGCAGCGGTTGATAAAGCGCTGGCTAACAACATGACCCGTGACACCCTGAACCGTGCAATCGCGCGCGGTGTGGGTGGTGATGAAGATTCCAACATGGAAACCATCATCTATGAAGGTTACGGTCCTGGCGGTACAGCCGTTATGATTGAATGTCTGTCTGACAACCGTAACCGTACCGTTGCGGAAGTGCGTCACGCGTTCACGAAAACGGGTGGTAACCTCGGTACCGACGGTTCCGTGGCTTATCTGTTCAGCAAAAAAGGCGTAATCTCCTTTGAACAGGGCGACGAAGACGCCATCATGGAAGCGGCGCTGGAAGCAGGTGCTGAAGACGTTGTGACCTTCGACGACGGCGCAATTGACGTTTACACCGCGTGGGAAGAGATGGGCAAAGTACGTGACGCGCTGGAAGCGGCTGGTCTGAAAGCGGACGCAGCTGAAGTGTCTATGATCCCATCCACCAAAGCGGATATGGATGCAGAAACAGCGCCGAAGCTGATGCGTCTGATCGATATGCTAGAAGACTGCGACGACGTGCAGGAAGTTTACCACAACGGTGAAATCTCCGATGAGGTTGCTGCCACCTTAGAATGATGTGGTTAAGCCATAAAATAACAGGAGATGCGTGATGTCTATTATTCTCGGCATTGACCCGGGGTCGCGCATCACCGGTTATGGTGTTATTCGTCAGGTCGGCAGGCAGCTGACCTACCTCGGCAGCGGCTGCATTCGCACCAAAGTCGACGATCTACCGTCACGTCTGAAGTTGATTTACGCGGGCGTGACGGAAATCATCACCCAGTTTCAGCCGGACTATTTTGCCATTGAGCAGGTTTTTATGGCGAAGAACGCCGACTCGGCGCTAAAGCTGGGACAGGCTCGCGGCGTGGCAATCGTTGCGGCGACCAATCAGGATCTACCGGTCTTTGAATACGCGGCCCGCCAGGTAAAACAGACCGTGGTGGGGATCGGTAGCGCGGAAAAAAGCCAGGTCCAGCATATGGTACGCACGCTGCTAAAACTCCCGGCGAATCCGCAAGCGGATGCCGCGGATGCACTGGCGATAGCCATTACCCACTGCCATGTCAGTCAGAACGCCATGCAAATGAGCGAGTCGAGGCTGAATTTGGCGCGAGGTCGATTACGTTAGTGACAAATGAGGCTGGATATCTATCCAGCCTTTTTTTATGATAGCGCATTACCTTTTAGCCCTTAACGCAGGAGCGTCACGTGATAGGCAGACTCAGAGGCATCATTATTGAAAAACAACCCCCGCTGGTCCTTCTGGAAACGGGCGGGGTAGGCTATGAAGTGCATATGCCGATGACCTGTTTCTACGAGTTGCCGGAAGCCGGGCAAGAAGCGATTATTTTCACCCATTTTGTGGTGCGAGAAGATGCTCAGCTATTGTATGGCTTTAACAACAAGCAAGAGCGCACGCTGTTTAAAGAGTTAATCAAAACCAATGGCGTGGGACCGAAGCTGGCGCTGGCGATCCTCTCCGGTATGTCTGCTCAGCAGTTCGTTAATGCCGTGGAGCGCGAAGAGCTGGGCGCGCTGGTGAAATTACCGGGTATTGGTAAAAAAACCGCAGAACGCCTGATTGTAGAAATGAAAGACCGCTTTAAAGGTTTGCATGGTGATCTCTTTACACCAGCAGCGGATCTGGTCCTGACGTCTCCGGCAAGTCCGACAACGGACGACGCCGAGCAGGAAGCGGTTGCTGCGCTAGTGGCGTTGGGCTATAAACCACAGGAAGCCAGCCGCATGGTGAGCAAAATTGCCCGCCCTGATGCCAGCAGTGAAACCCTGATTCGTGAAGCGCTTCGCGCGGCATTGTGAGGTAAAGGATGATTGAAGCAGATCGCCTGATTTCGGCTGTCAGCACGACCCCTGAAGATCTGGTGGATCGTGCGATCCGCCCAAAATTGCTGGAAGAGTACATTGGCCAGCCTCAGGTCCGTTCGCAAATGGAGATTTTTATCCAGGCGGCGAAGCTGCGCGGTGACGCTCTCGATCACCTGCTGATTTTCGGTCCTCCTGGTCTGGGTAAAACTACGCTTGCCAATATTGTCGCCAATGAAATGGGTGTTAACCTGCGCACCACGTCCGGTCCGGTACTGGAAAAAGCGGGTGACCTGGCGGCAATGCTTACCAACCTTGAACCCCACGATGTGCTGTTTATCGATGAAATTCATCGTCTGTCACCGGTGGTGGAAGAGGTGCTGTATCCGGCGATGGAAGATTATCAGCTGGATATCATGATTGGTGAAGGGCCGGCTGCCCGTTCGATTAAGATCGATCTGCCGCCGTTCACGCTAATCGGGGCGACGACGCGCGCCGGGTCGTTAACCTCTCCGCTGCGTGACCGTTTTGGTATTGTGCAGCGCCTGGAGTTCTATCAGGTGGCAGACCTGCAGCACATTGTTGGGCGTAGCGCACGCTTTATGGGCCTGGAAATGAGCGATGAAGGCGCGCTGGAAGTGGCACGCCGCGCCCGCGGTACGCCGCGTATCGCCAACCGTTTATTACGCCGGGTACGCGATTTCGCTGAAGTGAAGCATGACGGCACGATTTCGGCTGATATTGCCGCCCAGGCGCTGGATATGCTCAATGTGGATGCGGAAGGATTCGATTATATGGACCGTAAGCTGCTGCTGGCGGTTATCGATAAATTCTTTGGCGGACCGGTAGGGCTGGATAACCTGGCGGCGGCGATCGGGGAAGAGCGTGAAACCATTGAGGACGTGCTGGAGCCGTATCTGATTCAGCAAGGTTTTCTGCAGCGTACGCCGCGCGGAAGAATGGCAACCGTGCGCGCCTGGAACCACTTTGGCATTACGCCGCCACAGATGCCTTAGTGCCTGATGTCGTGACGCTCATCAGGTCTGGGCGATTTTGTAGGCCCGGTAAGCGTAGCGCCACCGGGCAACACATGCTTAGCTCGCTTGCTTTTTCATCATGCTGAAAATAAACAGCAGCGCGGCGCACAGCACCACGGAAGGACCTGCCGGGGTGTCATAGAAGGCCGAGAAGGTCAGCCCGCCTGTAACCGCTATCATTCCCACTCCAACGGCAACCCCTGCCATCTGCTCCGGCGTACGGGCAAAGCGACGGGCGGTCGCAGCAGGGATGATAAGCAGTGAGGTGATAATCAGCGCCCCGACAAACTTCATCGCCACACCAATCGTTAACGCCGTAACCAGCATCAACAGCAGCTTCACGCGTTGCAGCTTCACACCATCGACAAATGCCAGATCAGGACTGATGGTCATCGACAGCAGGTTACGCCACTGCCAGAACAGAATCGCCAGAACAATAACCACGCCGATGGCGATGGAGATAAGATCTTCTGGCGTCACGGCGAGCAAATCACCAAACAGGTAAGCCATCAGATCCACACGGATGTTGGACATCAGGCTGACAACAACCAGCCCCAATGACAACGCGCTGTGCGCCATAATACCCAGCAAGGTATCGATCGCAAGGTGAGGGCGCTTCTCCAGCCATACCAGACCGCCAGCCAGCAACAGGGTGACGGCGATAACCGCATAGAAAGGGTTTACATCCAGCAGCAGGCCAAAGGCGACCCCCAGCAGCGAAGCGTGGGCCAGCGTATCACCGAAATAAGACATTCGACGCCAGACTACAAACGAGCCGAGTGGGCCAGCGGCACAGGCCAGCATGATCCCGGCTAACCAACCGGGTAATAACAATTCAATCATGAGTGACCATTTCCCCGGCGTAAGACGATACGACCCTGTAAATCGTGGCGGTGATTGTGATTATGACGGTAAATTCCGAGTTGTTCGGCGCCGCGTTGCCCGAACATGGAGATGAATTCCGGGTGCATAGAAACCACTTCCGGCGCACCGGAACAGCAAATATGATGGTTCAGGCACAGTACCTCATCGGTTTTGGCCATCACCAGATGCAGGTCATGGGAAACCATCAGCACGGCGCAATCCAGTTCACGTCGCAACTGGTCGATAAGGTCGTACAGTGCGACCTGCCCATTGACATCCACGCCCTGGGTTGGTTCATCGAGCACCAGTAGCTGAGGTTTATTCAATAAAGCACGGGCCAACAGGACGCGTTGTGTTTCCCCGCCAGAGAGCTTTTGCATCGGCGCATCCATCAGATGCCCAGCCTGAACGCGCTTCAGTGCCGGAAGGATATCCTCTTTTTTGGTACCGGGACGTAAGCGCATAAACCGACTTACCGTCAGTGGCAGCGTAGTATCGAGGTACAGTTTTTGCGGTACATAGCCAATGCGCAATTTCCCACTACGCTTGATAACTCCCTCATCAGCCGCTACCAGCCCTAATACAACGCGCACCAGCGTAGACTTCCCGGCGCCATTTGGGCCGAGAAGCGTTAAAATTTTACCGGGTCGAAGTTCAAGCGATACGTCAGACAGGACGCGGCGTTGACCATAAGAGACCGAGACATTTTCCAGTGAAACCAAAGTCGTCATATCAATTTTAGTCTTGCAGAAGTTATAGAATGTTATAATATCACATTTCTTACATTCATTACGATGATTGGTCGCATTATGTTACATAAAAATACGCTTCTTTTCGCAGCATTATCCGCTGCTCTTTGGGGTAGTGCAACACAGGCAGCAAATGCCGCTGTGGTGGCCTCGCTCAAGCCGCTGGGGTTTATTGCTTCAGCTATTGCAGACGGGGTAACAGACACTGAGGTTCTGTTGCCTGATGGGGCTTCCGAACATGACTATTCACTGCGTCCATCAGACGTAAAACGCTTACAGGGCGCGGACTTAGTTGTTTGGATTGGACCTGAGATGGAAGCGTTTATGGAGAAGTCAGTCAAGAATATTCCTAACGCGAAACAGGTAACGATTGCGCAGCTCAATGACGTGAAACCGTTACTCATGAAAGGTGCTGATGATGACGATGACGATCATGGACACGATGATGCTGGCAGTGAAAAAAGTGACGAGCATCACCATCATGGCGATTACAACATGCATCTTTGGCTTTCCCCAGAGATAGCGCGGGCCTCAGCGGTTGCAATCCATGAAAAATTAGTGGAACTTATGCCGCAAAGTCGAGCCAAACTTGACGCCAACCTGAAGGATTTTGAGGCACAATTAGCCGCAACCGATAAGCAGGTAGGTAACGAGCTCGCACCGCTCAAGGGAAAAGGTTATTTCGTTTTTCATGACGCCTATGGCTACTACGAAAAACACTACGGACTAACACCGCTTGGTCACTTTACCGTGAACCCTGAGATTCAACCTGGTGCGCAGCGTTTACATGAAATAAGAACACAGTTGGTTGAGCAAAAAGCAACCTGCGTTTTTGCTGAGCCACAGTTCAGGCCAGCGGTCGTTGAAGCCGTCGCGAGAGGGACATCCGTTCGAATGGGAACGCTGGATCCGCTCGGAACGAATATCAAACTGGGTAAAACAAGCTATTCAGCGTTTTTGAACCAATTAGCCAACCAGTATGCGAGCTGCCTGAAAGGAGATTAATGAGGAAGTGAATACGTGCAACAGATAGCCCGCTCTGTCGCTCTGGCATTTAATAATCTGCCGCGACCCCATCGCGTTATGCTGGGGTCGCTTACCGTACTGACATTGGCCGTCGCCGTCTGGCGGCCTTATGTTTACCATCCCGATTCTGCACCCATCGTTAAAACTATCGAGCTGGAAAAAAGCGAGATTCGTTCGCTGTTGCCTGAGGCCAGTGAACCTATCGATCAGGCCGCGCAGGAAGACGAAGCCATTCCGCAGGATGAACTGGATGACAAAACGTCTGGTGAAGCCGGCGTGCATGAGTATGTCGTCTCCACAGGCGATACGCTGAGCAGTATTCTTAATCAGTACGGCATCGATATGGGCGACATCAGTCAGCTCGCTGCTTCCGATAAAGAACTGCGCAATCTGAAAATTGGTCAACAGTTATCCTGGACGTTAAGCGCGGAAGGTGACCTGCAGCGCCTGACATGGGAAGTGTCCCGCCGTGAAACCCGCACTTACGATCGCACTGCGACAGGTTTCAAAATGAGCAGCGAAATGCAGCAGGGCGATTGGGTTAACAGCCGTATCAAAGGCACGGTGGGCGGAAGCTTTGTCGCCAGCGCCAAAGAGGCCGGACTGACCAGCTCTGAAATCAGCGCGGTGATTAAGGCCATGCAGTGGCAGATGGATTTCCGCAAACTGAAAAAAGGCGATGAGTTCTCAGTGCTGATGTCTCGCGAAATGCTGGACGGTAAGCGCGAGCAAAGCCAGCTGCTGGGCGTGCGTTTACGTTCTGAAGGCAAAGACTATTACGCCATCCGTGCTGAAGACGGTAAGTTCTATGACCGTAACGGTACCGGGCTGGCGAAAGGCTTCATGCGTTTCCCGACGGCGAAACAGTTCCGTATCTCCTCGAACTTTAACCCGCGTCGCCTGAATCCGGTGACTGGACGCGTAGCGCCGCACAAAGGTGTCGACTTTGCGATGCCGCAGGGGACGCCAGTACTGTCGGTAGGCGATGGTGAAGTGGTCGTAGCGAAGCGTAGCGGCGCTGCCGGATACTATGTTGCGGTACGTCATGGTCGCACCTACACCACCCGTTATATGCACCTGCGTAAGCTATTGGTGAAACCAGGTCAAAAAGTGAAACGTGGCGATCGTATCGCGCTGTCAGGTAACACCGGGCGTTCAACCGGTCCGCACCTGCACTACGAAGTGTGGATCAACCAGCAGGCCGTGAACCCTCTGACGGCGAAACTGCCGCGTACAGAAGGTCTGACCGGCTCGGATCGCACCGATTATCTGGCGCAGGTGAAAGAAGTTATGCCTCAGCTACGTTTTGATTAATTAGCACACTGATAAAGCCGGTACGCGATGCGTGCCGGCTTTTTTTATTTTGTACGGCGCATCGTGCGCCGCTACACTATCAGCAGATCTACTTTTCGCCGCACCAGACACTGGAAGAGCATGGAAACGAAAAAAAAGAATATTGAGTATATCCCTGAGTTTGATAAATCATTTCGCTATCCGCGCTACTGGGGCGCCTGGCTGGGTGTAGCGGCGATAGCTGGGATTGCGTTAACGCCGGCGTCACTTCGCGATCCTATTCTGGCAAAGCTCGGACGGATGGTTGGACGTTTGGGAAAAAGCTCACGTCGCAGAGCACTGATCAATTTATCCCTTTGTTTTCCTGAACGCAGCGAAGCTGAGCGCGAAGCCATTGTCGATGAGATGTTCGCGACAGCCCCTCAGGCGATGGTCATGATGGCGGAACTGGCCCTGCGCGGTCCGGAGAAAATTCAGAATCGGGTTGACTGGCAGGGCCTTGAAATCATCGAAGAGATGCGCCGCAACGATGAAAAAGTGATTTTTCTCGTTCCTCATGGCTGGGGCGTAGATATCCCGGCGATGCTGATGGCTTCCCAGGGACAGAAAATGGCAGCAATGTTCCACAATCAGGGGAACCCGGTATTTGATTACGTCTGGAACACGGTGCGCCGTCGTTTCGGAGGCCGATTACATGCACGTAATGATGGCATCAAACCGTTTATTCAGTCTGTACGTCAGGGATATTGGGGATACTACCTGCCGGATCAGGACCATGGGCCTGAGCACAGCGAGTTTGTCGATTTTTTTGCTACCTATAAAGCAACGTTACCGGCAATTGGTCGCTTGATGAAGGTTTGCCACGCGCGTGTAGTGCCGCTGTTTCCGGTGTATGACGGTAAAACGCACCGCCTGACGATTAAGGTCCGTCCTCCGATGGATGACATCCTGACAGCGGATGACCACACCATTGCCAGACGAATGAACGAAGAGGTGGAAATTTTTGTCACGCCTCATGTCGAACAATACACCTGGATACTGAAACTGCTTAAGACGCGTAAACCCGGCGAGATTGAGCCCTATAAGCGCAAAGATCTCTATCCGAAGAAATAAAAAAAAGCCTCTCAAACGAGAGGCTTTTTTACATCAAACGCTGGCGTTACTCGACGGTCAGAATACGCGTGGTGTTAGTTGAGCCAATAGTGCTCATCACATCGCCCTGTGTCACAATCACCAGATCGCCGGAAACCAGATAGCCTTTATCGCGCAGCAGGTTCACTGCTTCATTGGCGGCAACGACGCCATCTGTTTCGCTGTCAAAGTGAACCGGGGTGACACCGCGATACAGAGAGGTCAGATTCAGCGTACGTTCATGACGAGACATCGCGAAAATTGGCAGACCGGAACTGATACGAGAAGTCATCAGCGCAGTACGACCAGACTCCGTCATAGCGATAATAGCGGTGACCCCTTTCAGGTGGTTAGCAGCGTACATCGCTGACATCGCAATCGCTTCTTCAACGTTATCAAACTGCACGTCAAGGCGGTGTTTAGAGACGTTGATGCTTGGGATCTTCTCTGCACCCAGGCAAACGCGCGCCATTGCCGTGACGGTTTCCGCCGGGTACTGACCTGCTGCTGTTTCGGCAGAAAGCATCACGGCATCGGTACCGTCGAGGACGGCGTTAGCCACGTCCATCACTTCCGCACGAGTCGGCATTGGGTTGGTGATCATCGACTCCATCATCTGTGTGGCGGTGATGACCGCACGGTTCAGCTGACGCGCACGGCGAATCAACGCTTTCTGAATACCTACCAGCTCAGGGTCACCGATTTCAACACCCAGGTCGCCACGGGCTACCATCACTACGTCAGAAGCCAGGATGATGTCATCCATCGCATTCTGGTCGCAGACGGCTTCTGCACGTTCTACCTTGGCGACAATTTTCGCATCGCAACCGGCGTCGCGTGCCAGACGGCGGGCATAGTTTAGATCTTCGCCGCAGCGCGGGAAGGAGACAGCCAAATAGTCAACGCTGATTTGCGCTGCGGTAATGATGTCGGCTTTGTCTTTTTCGGTGAGGGCTTCAGCAGAGAGACCGCCGCCCAGTTTGTTGATGCCCTTGTTATTGGACAGCGGGCCACCGACAGTGACTTCGGTGAAGACTTTCATGCCCTGAACTTCCAGCACTTTAAGCTGTACGCGACCGTCGTCGAGCAGCAGAATATCGCCAGGCACGACGTCTGCAGGCAGTCCCTTATAATCAATGCCGACTTTTTCTTTGTCGCCTTCGCCTTTACCGAGGTTGGCGTCTAACAGGAACTTGTCGCCAACGTTAAGAAATACTTTGCCTTCTTTAAAGGTGGATACGCGGATTTTAGGTCCCTGCAGGTCACCCAAAATAGCTACATGACGTCCCAGTTTTGCGGCAATTTCACGGACCTTATCCGCCCGCAGTTTGTGATCTTCTGGAGAGCCGTGGGAAAAGTTCATACGTACGACGTTCGCACCCGCGGCGATAATCTTCTCAAGGTTGTTATCGCGGTCAGTTGCCGGGCCTAACGTGGTAACGATTTTGGTTCTGCGAAGCCTTCTGGACATGTAATACTCCGTTGACTGAAACAACTAGGTGTTGCGTGAACATTAATCCGGCCGTTCTCAAACATTAACGGTAAAATGAACGACCCGGATGATAAAAGGGTAGAACATTGTTATTGCTTTTAGCGGTCATCACTCTTGATGAGTAATTCTTTATCAAAACGCGATTCCTTGAGCGCTTCCTTGACACGCTTCAAGTTATCTCTAAATTTTGCCCCTCGGCGCAAAGTAAATCCTGTAGCCAGCACATCTATCACGGTCAGTTGAGCAAGTCGAGAGACCATGGGCATATAAATGTCAGTATCTTCCGGTACATCGAGGGTAATAGCCAGCGTGGCTTCACGCGCCAGTGGCGTGCCGGGAGAGGTGAGGGCGATAACCATAGCGTCGTTTTCCCTTGCTAACTGCGCCAGTTCAACCAGACTTTTGGTTCTTCCGGTATGAGAAATAAGCACAATGACGTCGTCGTCGCTACAATTCATACAACTCATCCGTTGCAGGACAATGTCGTCGGAATAGATTACCGGTACGTTAAAGCGGAAAAATTTGTTCATCGCGTCGTGCGCGACCGCGGCGGAAGAACCTAAACCAAAGAAGGCGATTTTCTTCGCCTGGGTTAACAAATCTACCGCCCGGTTTACCGCTGTGTTATCCAGCGACTGACGAACGTGGTCAAGGCTTGCCATCGCCGATTCGAAGATTTTCCCCGTATAAGATTCTACGCTGTCATCCTCATCCACATTGCGATTAACATAAGGGGTACCATTTGCCAGACTTTGTGCCAGATGCAGTTTAAAATCAGGGAAGCCGCGCGTATCCATGCTACGACAGAAACGGTTCACCGTCGGTTCGCTGACGTTGGCTTCTACAGCAAGCGCAGCGATGCTTGAGTGAATTGCCCGCTCGGGAGAGGCAAGAATAATGTCGGCGACTTTACGCTCTGACTTGCTCAAATGTTCCAGTTTTAACTGGATTTTTTCCAGCATATTCATGATGTAGGTAGACTCATGGGTCATGGGCAAAAACGATTTCAACGATAAGGGGAAATCGAGTGGTAACTCTGGTAGATAGTACCCCTGCTAGTGCATCAACGGGGCAAAATGGACAAAATAGTTGTTGTTTTTTTTCATTACATGATCGGAGTCGGATTTTCATACTTCTTCGTGGGTACGAAAAAGACGACTTTTTTATCCATTTTGATGGGTTATACGCCAATAAAGCGGCTGTTCGCGGTAACAGCACGGCTGGATAAGCGTTTACGGTTTCCGGATTCACGTAAAAGCAGTACAGTGCACTGTAATAAAATTACAACCAGTGTCTGGCAAAAGCACCAGGCACTTAATTGAGGAGAATGACATGGCGGTAACGCAAACAGCCCAGGCATGTGATCTGGTCATTTTCGGCGCGAAGGGCGACCTGGCGCGACGGAAATTGCTGCCTTCCCTGTATCAACTGGAAAAGGCCGGCCAGATTAACCCGGATACCCGCATCATTGGGGTTGGGCGTGCCGACTGGGACAAAGCAGCCTATACCAAGGTTGTGCGCGAAGCGCTCGAAACCTTCATGAAAGAAAAAATTGATGAAAGTTTGTGGGAAACCCTCAGCGGTCGTCTTGAGTTTTGTAACCTGGACGTCAACGACACCGCCGCGTTTAAGCGTCTGGGCAAAATGCTGGATCAAAAATCGCGTACCACCATCAACTATTTTGCAATGCCGCCTAGCACCTTTGGCGCGATCTGCAAAGGTCTGGGTGAAGCAAAGCTGAATGCTAAGCCTGCCCGCGTGGTGATGGAAAAACCGCTGGGTACATCACTGGCAACATCCCGTGAAATCAACGATCAGGTTGGCGAGTATTTCGAAGAGTGCCAGGTTTACCGCATCGACCACTATCTCGGCAAAGAGACGGTACTGAACCTGTTGGCACTGCGTTTTGCCAACTCCCTGTTTGTGAATAACTGGGATAACCGCACTATCGACCACGTAGAAATTACCGTGGCGGAAGAAGTAGGCATTGAAGGGCGCTGGGGCTACTTTGACCAGGCCGGTCAAATGCGCGACATGATCCAGAACCACCTGCTGCAGATCCTGTGCATGATCGCGATGTCTCCGCCGTCCGATCTGAGCGCCGACAGCATCCGTGATGAAAAAGTGAAAGTACTGAAATCACTGCGTCGTATCGATCGTTCGAACGTACGTGAAAAGACAGTTCGTGGTCAGTACACCGCCGGTTTTGCCCAGGGCAAAAAAGTTCCGGGATACCTGGAAGAAGAAGGCGCGAACAAGAGCAGCAACACGGAAACGTTTGTGGCGATCCGCGTGGATATCGATAACTGGCGCTGGGCGGGCGTACCGTTCTACCTGCGTACCGGTAAGCGTTTACCGACCAAATGCTCTGAAGTGGTGGTTTACTTCAAAACGCCTGAGCTGAACCTGTTCAGAGAATCCTGGCAGGACCTGCCGCAGAACAAGCTGACTATCCGTTTGCAGCCTGATGAAGGTGTCGATATCCAGGTACTGAACAAAGTGCCGGGGCTGGATCACAAGCATAACCTGCAAATTACCAAACTTGATCTGAGCTACTCCGAAACCTTCAACCAAACGCATCTGGCCGACGCTTATGAGCGCCTGCTGCTTGAAACGATGCGCGGCATTCAGGCGCTGTTTGTGCGTCGAGATGAAGTTGAAGAAGCCTGGAAGTGGGTCGATTCTATTACTGAAGCCTGGGCAATGGACAACGACGCACCTAAACCGTATCAGGCCGGGACCTGGGGACCGGTTGCCTCTGTGGCCATGATTACCCGTGATGGTCGTTCCTGGAACGAATTCGAGTAAAATATCATCTAGCCCATAGGTGTTATTTTACCGGTAACATGATCTAACACAGATTGTAGAATAATTTTTGCACTTTTAAGCTCCGCGTGGATTCACCCGCGGGGCTTTTTTTATTACACTGCCTGAAACGATTTTGCCCCTGAGCTACGGCTAACAAGCGATTCAGCTGCTTTTAACCCAACTGAAACACATTGTTGATCCAACGCTCTGACAGATAAATTTTAGGAGCCTCTATGAATCCGAATTTGTTACGCGTAACAAAACGTATTGTCGAACGTTCTCGCGACACGCGTTCCGCCTACCTTGCCCGTATTGAACAAGCGAAATCGACTACCGTTCATCGTTCACAACTGGCGTGCGGTAACCTGGCGCATGGTTTTGCTGCCTGCCAGCCAGATGACAAGGCCTCGCTGAAAAGCATGCTGCGTAACAATATCGCGATCATTACCTCCTATAACGACATGCTTTCCGCGCATCAGCCGTACGAACATTATCCGGACATCATTCGTAAAGCGCTGCATGAAGCCAATGCGGTAGGCCAGGTCGCTGGCGGTGTTCCTGCGATGTGCGACGGTGTGACCCAGGGACAGGATGGGATGGAGCTTTCGTTACTGAGTCGCGAAGTGATTGCGATGTCGGCTGCTGTCGGCCTCTCACACAATATGTTCGACGGCGCGTTATTCCTTGGCGTGTGCGACAAAATTGTCCCGGGTCTGGTGATGGCGGCACTGTCATTTGGTCATCTGCCTTCGATCTTTATTCCCTCCGGCCCGATGGCGAGTGGTCTGGCGAACAAAGAAAAAGTGCGTATCCGTCAGCTGTATGCTGAAGGCAAAGTCGATCGCATGGCGCTGCTTGAATCCGAAGCGGCGTCTTATCACGCACCGGGGACCTGTACGTTCTATGGTACGGCAAACACCAACCAGATGGTGGTAGAGTTTATGGGGATGCAACTGCCTGGCTCCTCATTCGTACACCCGGATGCCCCGCTGCGCGAGGCGTTGACCGCCGCGGCTGCTCGTCAGGTAACGCGTCTGACCGGTAACGGCAATGAATGGATGCCGATCGGTAAAATGATCGATGAAAAAGTAGTGGTGAACGGTATTGTCGCGCTGCTGGCGACCGGGGGGTCAACCAACCATACAATGCACCTGGTTGCGATGGCGCGCGCAGCCGGGATTCTGATTAACTGGGACGACTTCTCCGATCTGTCCGATATCGTGCCGTTGATGGCGCGTCTGTATCCGAATGGTCCGGCAGATATTAACCACTTCCAGGCAGCGGGTGGCGTGCCGGTGTTAATGCGCGAACTGCTGAATGCGGGTCTGCTGCATGAAGATGTGAACACCGTTGCTGGGTTTGGTTTGTCGCGTTACACCATGGAACCTTGGCTCAACGATGGTGAACTGGACTGGCGCGAAGGGGCAGCGAAGTCGCTGGACAGCAATGTGATTGCTACCATCGATCAGCCATTCTCCCACCACGGCGGTACCAAAGTGCTGAGCGGTAACCTCGGACGTGCTGTGATGAAAACGTCGGCGGTTCCGGTAGAAAATCAGGTAATTGAAGCGCCCGCGGTTGTTTTTGAAAGTCAGCATGATGTATTGCCGGCCTTCGATGCGGGACTGCTCGACCGTGATTGCGTAGTCGTTGTGCGCCATCAGGGACCAAAAGCAAACGGAATGCCAGAATTACATAAACTCATGCCGCCACTTGGTGTATTATTGGACCGTTGTTTCAAAATTGCGTTAGTTACCGATGGACGACTTTCAGGTGCTTCAGGTAAAGTGCCTTCAGCAATCCATGTAACCCCAGAAGCCTACGATGGCGGGCTGCTGGCAAAAGTACGCGATGGCGACATCATTCGTGTGAATGGACAGACAGGTGAATTGACGCTGCTGGTTGATGAAGAGGAACTTGCTTCTCGTCAGCCTCACATTCCTGACCTCAGCGCATCGCGCGTGGGCACAGGCCGTGAAATGTTCAGCGCGTTGCGTGAAAAGCTGTCCGGTGCGGAACAGGGCGCAACCTGTATCACTTTTTAAGACTTATTTTGTAATCAGGCGAGAGAAAACTCTGATGAAAAACTGGAAGACAAGTGCAGAAGCAATCCTGACCACTGGCCCGGTTGTACCGGTTATCGTGGTTAATAAACTGGAACACGCAGTGCCGATGGCAAAAGCGCTGGTTGCAGGCGGCGTGCGCGTTCTGGAAGTGACCTTACGTACAGCATGTGCGATGGATGCCATTCGCGCGATCGCAAAAGAAGTTCCGGACGCTATCGTTGGTGCAGGTACTGTACTGAATCCACAACAGCTGGCTGAAGTTACCGAAGCCGGCGCACAGTTTGCTATCAGTCCGGGTCTGACTGAGCCGCTGCTGAAAGCCGCAACGGAAGGTACTATTCCGCTGATCCCTGGTATCAGCACCGTGTCTGAACTGATGCTGGGTATGGACTACGGTTTGAAAGAGTTCAAATTCTTCCCTGCTGAAGCAAATGGCGGTACCAAAGCGCTGCAGGCAATTGCGGGTCCGTTCTCTCAGGTGCGTTTCTGCCCAACCGGCGGTATCTCTCCGGCGAACTACCGTGACTACCTGGCACTGAAAAGCGTGCTGTGCATCGGTGGTTCCTGGTTGGTTCCGGCGGATGCGCTGGAAGCGGGTGATTACGATCGTATTACCAAGCTGGCTCGTGAAGCAGTAGAAGGCGCGAAGCAGTAAGCCGTTAATGCGTAAACCGTAGGTCGGATACGGCATCAATGTTTTATCCGGCCTACGGGTCTGGTTTTTATCCTGCGACTTTCACCTGTGCGGCTGCGTCTTTCGCGCGTATCACCGCATCTTCAATGCTCTGTGCTGTGGCCAGCACAACGCCCAGACGACGGCTCCCGTCGATTTCCGGCTTGCCAAAGAAACGCACTTGCATACCCGCACCTACAGCGGCTTGTACGTTATCAAATGTGATATTCTGGCTGGTAAGTTGCGGCAGAATAACGGCGGAAGCAGAAGGTCCATACTGGCGGATTTCGCCAACGGGCAGACAGAGAAATGCACGTACGTGCAGGGCAAACTCAGACAGATCCTGCGAAATTAAGGTCACCATACCCGTGTCGTGAGGGCGAGGGGAGACTTCGCTGAAAATCACCTCATCACCGCAGACAAACAGCTCCACGCCAAACAGTCCGTGACCGCCCAGCGCCAGTACCACCTTGCGGGCTATCTCCTGCGCGCGCGCCAGCGCCAGGTCACTCATCTGCTGCGGCTGCCAGGACTCGCGATAATCGCCATCTTCCTGGCGATGACCTACCGGCGCGCAGAAATGCACACCATCAACGGCGCTGACGGTTAGCAGGGTGATTTCAAAATCAAAATTCACTACGCCTTCGACGATAACGCGTCCGGCGCCTGCCCGGCCTCCCTGTTGAGCATAGTTCCACGCCTCGGTGAGCTGATCGGCTGAACGGATAAAGCTCTGCCCCTTGCCGGAAGAACTCATGACCGGCTTCACAATGCAGGGATAGCCGATTTCGGCAACGGCCTCACGAAAGCGTGTTTCGGTGTCTGCAAAACGGAAAGATGATGTGGGTAAAGACAATTCTTCGGCGGCGAGACGACGGATTCCTTCCCGGTTCATGGTCAGTTGGGTCGCTCGTGCGCAAGGCACAACGTGTTGACCTTCCTGTTCCAGTTTGACCAGCATATCCGTGGCAATCGCCTCTATTTCCGGCACGATGTAATGTGGTTTTTCACGCTCGACAAGCTGGCGTAATGCCTCGCCATCCAGCATGTTAATTACGTAGGAGCGATGGGCAACGTGCATGGCTGGCGCGTCGGGGTAACGATCCACGGCAATGACTTCCACACCCAGGCGTTGGCATTCAATCGCCACTTCTTTACCCAGTTCACCTGAACCTAATAACATCACTCGCGTTGCTGCGGGACGCAGCGCTGTGCCTAATAACGTCATAAATTAATCCCCTGTTTTATCTGGGCGCAGTATATACGAAAACGTTTGCGTCTGTCTTTATTACCAGGTTGATTTCAGGGCTTAAAAAGAATATACTGTACATAAATACAGGTAATTTAAGAGGCTGCAAAAATGGCGGTTGAAGTTAAATACGTAGTCATTCGGGAAGGTGAGGAAAAAATGTCGTTTACCAGCAAAAAGGAAGCCGATGCGTATGACAAAATGCTGGATACAGCAGATCTGCTCGACACATGGCTGGAGCAATCGCCGGTAGCGCTCGAAGACGAGCAGCGTGAAGCTCTCTCCCTGTGGCTGGCTGAGCAAAAAGATGTGCTGAGCGCCATTCTGAAAAACGGCAAGCTGCCTTCGCCACAGGCTGTCGAAAACGATGCACACACTGAGGATGATACTCAGGCTGCCTGAAACGACTTGCGCTCCTGACGTTTTGTACCATGCTTTTCCCTGAATCATTGTGCAATCCCTGACGTTATTTCACGTTGCCGCAGGCAACCTGAAGGACGAAGGGGAGATTAAGGAGAAAAGAATGTATAAAAAAAGAGCGTTATTGAGCCTGCTGTTATTGTCTGCCAGCGTATCGGTATTTGCGGCAAATACGGAAAGCAAGAATGTTCAGTTCCCCAAGTGCGAAGGACTGGATGCTGACGGTATTGCGGCAAGCGTGAAACGTGACTATCAGCAAAATCGCATCGCGCGCTGGGCTGACGATCAAAAACTCGTCGGGCAAGCCGACCCTGTCGCCTGGGTCAACACGCCCGATATTACGGGCAAAGACGGGAAATGGTCAGTTCCTCTGACGGTTCGCGGTAAAAGCGCGGATATTCACTATCAGGTAAAAGTCGACTGCAAAGCCGGAACGGCGGAGTATCAGCCGCAGTAACGCAGGTATTTGCACATCTTTTGATGACCTGAACACTTCCTGACATCCCCTCGGGTACGCTTTGATGATTATTCGTCTGTACTTGAGGGGCAAAATGGCTAATTGGCTGAATCAACTACAATCTCTTCTTGGGCAAAAAGGATCCTCCGCGTCATCTTCTGGCGAGCAAGGGCTGAGTAAACTTCTGGTTCCAGGCGCGTTAGGCGGTCTGGCAGGATTACTGGTTGCCAACAAATCTTCACGAAAATTGCTGAGCAAATACGGCACCAGCGCGCTTCTGGTGGGCGGCGGTGCGGTTGCCGGTACCGTGTTATGGAACAAATACAAGGATAAGGTTCGCGCTGCGCATCAGGGTGAGCCGCAGTTTGGCGCACAAAGTTCACCGCTGGATGAGCGCACCGAGCGTCTGATCCTGGCGCTGGTTTTTGCGGCGAAAAGCGATGGACATATTGATGCCAAAGAACGAGCGGCCATTGAACAGCAGCTCCGTGAAGCGGGCGTGGAAGAGCAGGGCCGCGTTCTGATTGAACGTGCTATTGAACAACCGTTAGATCCTCAGCGCCTGGCGCAGGGCATCCGCAACGAAGAAGAAGCGCTGGAAATTTACTTCCTGAGCTGTGCGGCGATTGATATCGACCACTTTATGGAGCGTAGCTATCTCAATGCGCTGGGCGATGCGTTGAAGATCCCGCTGGATGTTCGTGAAGGAATTGAACAGGATCTCAAAGAACAAAAACAGGCTTTACCGGGTTAATTACTTACCGCTAAGGCGCATGTTTCGCTTGCATCATTGCTGTCTTTTGCCACCCTTATAGGATGTTTAAGCAAAAGAACAATGACATGCTACCAAAAGCTTCTCGTATTCCTCACGCCATGACGCAGCATGGCGATACTCGTGTTGATAATTATTACTGGCTGCGAGATGACACCCGCTCGCAGCCAGAAGTGCTGGATTATCTGCAACAAGAAAACGCGTATGGCCGCCAGGTTATGGCCTCGCAGCAGGCTTTGCAGGATCGTGTCCTGAAAGAGATTATCGACCGTATCCCGCCTCAGGATGCATCCGCCCCCTATGTGAAGAATGGTTATCGCTACCGGCATATTTATGAACCGGGGTGCGAATATGCTATTTATCAGCGTCAGTCTGCCCTCAGTGAAGAGTGGGATGATTGGGATACTCTATTGGATGGGAACCAGCGCGCGGCACACAGCGAGTTTTATACGCTGGGTGGACTGGCGATATCTCCGGATAACACCATCATGGCGCTGGCGGAAGATTATCTCTCTCGCCGGCAATATGGCGTGCGTTTTCGCAACTTGCAAAGCGGCAACTGGTATCCGGAAGTGCTGGAAAACGTCGAAGCGGATCTGGTCTGGGCGAATGATTCTCAGACTTTCTATTACGTGCGCAAGCACGAAACAACGTTATTGCCGTATCAGGTGTGGCGACATACAGTCGGCTCGCCATCGTCATTGGATGAGCTGGTGTATGAAGAAGCCGATGATATTTTTTATGTCAGCCTGCATAAAACCACCTCGCTACACTATGTGGTTATTCATATCGCCAGTGCGACCACCAGTGAGGTTTTACTGCTTGACGCAGAACTGGCGGATGCCGAACCGTTGGTCTTTTTAGCGCGACGCAAAGACCATGAATACAGTCTCGATCACTATCAACACAATTTTTATCTGCGCTCCAACCGTCAGGGGAAAAATTTCGGCCTGTATCGTACCCGCGTTCGTGATGAGCAAGCCTGGGAGACGCTGATCCCAGCGCGCGACAACGTGATGCTGGAGGGCTTTACGCTATTCACTGACTGGCTGGTGGTAGAAGAGCGTCAGCGGGGCTTAACCAGCCTACGACAGATTAATCGTAAAACGCGCGAAGTGGTCGGGATCGCCTTTGACGATCCGGCTTATGTGACCTGGCTTGCCTATAATCCGGAGCCTGAGACATCGCGCCTGCGCTATGGCTATTCCTCCATGACCACCCCGGACACGTTGTTTGAACTGGATATGGACACCGGGGAACGTCGTGTGCTTAAGCAGACAGAGGTCCCTGGATTTGATGCGGCGAATTACCGTAGCGAACACCTATGGATAACTGCGCGTGATGGCACCGAGGTTCCGGTTTCGCTGGTTTATCATCAAAAGTATTTCCTGAAAGGAAAAAATCCGTTACTCGTTTATGGCTATGGCTCATATGGCGCCAGCATGGATGCCGATTTCAGCAGCAGCCGTTTGAGCTTACTGGATCGCGGCTTTGTTTATGCTATTGCCCATGTGCGTGGTGGTGGTGAATTAGGACAACAGTGGTACGAGGACGGTAAGTTTCTGCACAAGAAAAATACTTTTAATGATTACCTCGACGTCTGTGATGCGCTGCTAAAAATGGGCTATGGCGCGCCTGAGTTATGTTATGGCATGGGCGGAAGCGCCGGAGGCATGTTAATGGGCGTCGCCATTAATGAACGCCCGGAACGCTTCCATGGTGTTATTGCTCAGGTGCCGTTTGTCGATGTGGTAACCACTATGCTCGATGAATCAATTCCCCTGACGACCGGTGAGTTTGAAGAGTGGGGTAATCCGCAGGACGAAGAGTATTACACCTATATGAAAAGCTACAGCCCGTATGACAATGTAACCGCGCAGGCATACCCACATCTGCTGGTCACGACGGGATTACACGATTCCCAGGTGCAATACTGGGAACCAGCAAAATGGGTAGCAAAACTGCGTGAGCTGAAAACGGACGATCGTTTGCTGCTACTTTGCACGGATATGGATTCCGGACACGGTGGTAAATCCGGGCGTTTTAAATCTTACGAAGGCGTGGCCCTTGAGTACGCTTTTTTGATTGGACTGGCGCAGGGAACACTGCCTGCTCAGGCGTGATCCAAATAGTGTTTTAGCGTTAATCGCAGTTCCGGGCTCATATTGTCAAGGTTATTAAATAACCAGCGCAGATAGCCCGGATCGCGTTCAGCCACTTCTGATACCGGTTTTCCGCGGTACTTACCAAAAGTGAAAGTAGTGAGTAACGCGGGACGGCCGGTAATATCGACCATTTGATCGGCTGTCCAGCCTGACGTCTGCATGATGTCGATCAGCAGTGCCGCAGTGATGTAGCAATCGTACAGGGCGCGGTGATGGTGGAGACCCGCTGGTGTCTGGACGCTCAGCTTGCGCGATTTATACAACGCCATGTTGCTGTATTTGATCCCCGGCCACAACCGACGGGAGAGCTTCATGGTGCAAATCCATTCCCCGGGCATATCGGGCAATACGCGGCGGTCAAAGCTGGCATTGTGCGCCACGTACCACTCGCTGCCGTAATACTGCGGGATGACGTCTTCAATCCACGGCTTATCGGCCACCATTGCTTCAGTAATGCGATGGATAGCCATCGCCTGTGGGCTGATGGGGCGGTCAGGGCGTACCAGGTGGCTCATGGGGTTGACTATTTTTCCGTCAACCACGTCGACAGAAGCAATTTCAACAATGCCTCCCTGTAGACCACAGGTTTCTGTATCTATTATGCGCAACATGCCATGCTCCTGACCCAAAACGACTAGCGTAATGGAATGATATCACCTTGCCAACCCCGTGGCGTGCGTTGGCCGGTTAACAGCAACGAACCGCTGTCTGCGCGAACAATCAATCGACCTCGTTCATCCCATAACGCACTGCTACCCCGCGCATTGGCCATTAATACCGCGATGGCGAATTTATGTGAGAAACTTTGTAGGCGAGATGTAGAGGAGAGCAGTTCCGGTTCACTGACTGACTGGCAGCTGGTGAACAGCGAAAAAGCCGGGTCGATATCAATGCCTTCCGGTTGGCTATCTACAACGCTGATGGCATTTCGCTGTCTGGCAATACAGGCCCCGTGGCTCTGATGGAAGGTTAATGGCGAAGTCATCCAGGGAGAGAAAAGCGCAATGCCTTTCACGAACCGGTTGTTATGTTCTACCGGTAGTCCCGCAATTATCGTCATGCGATAAGTCGCGGCGGCATGTGCGAGAGGTTCTAACAGCGCTTCATCGGGTGGGGCAGGAAGCGCGTCATTCTCATCAACACAACCCAGCAATGAGAGGGAAGGGAAGACCAGCAATTCACATTGGCATTGAGCTGCCGCATGAATGAATTGCAGGTGATGCGCGACATGTTCGGTAACTGAGGTGTGAAGAGGTTCGTATTGTGCTGCTGCGATTTTCCAGTATGACATAATGATTTCCTTTTCATAGTGTCTACAACCATCCTTAATGTGTGGATTAAGAATATGCTTATACTGTAGCAGGCGTCATGTAAGGAATCGTAACGTAATATAAGTTTTATTTAACTTTAGGCTCGTATGGTAAACGTGAAAGCGTAACGGATGCCAGACGGTGCGCGATGAGTCTTTCGCGGAACCAGTCGCGTAAATGCTCTGGCTGTTCGCGTTCAACAACTTCTGCAACAACGGGCATATTGTATCGCTCCTTAAATGCCACTCCAGCCGCAGCCAGATCGACATTGACCTTATCCATTTCCGCTTGCTCAAGTTTGGCCAGATTGATGTTCATGGGCTTTTCCTTTTCTCTGTCTTTCGGCGCGCAAAGTTACTAAGAGTGTGCGTTAATGGCAAGACAGAAATGATGATTCTCGACTCGACCATTGTAGAAGGTTATTCTCTACAGGTTAGACATAACAAAAAGGAATAGTTGAAATGGCTTCATCTGCATCTATGCTTCGCAACGCGCTCATCGTACTCGCCAGCGTTCTGGCAACACCTGCGGCATTGGCGCATGCCCACCTCACAAAACAAAGTCCGGCGGCTAACGCTGAAGTTGCGGCATCTCCTCAGGCGTTGACGCTGATTTTTTCTGAAGGCGTAGAGCCGGGATTCAGCGGTGCAACGCTGACCGGTCCTAACAAAGAACAGATCAAAACGGGCAAGGCATCGCGCAGTGAGCAGGACAAAACGCAGCTGATTGTTCCGCTTGATCAAACACTTGAAGCAGGAAAATATACGGTCGACTGGCACGTTGTCTCCGTGGATGGTCACAAGACGAAGGGGCAATATACCTTTAGCGTGAAATAACCAATGCTGGCATTTACCTGGGTTGCACTACGGTTTATCCATTTTACCGCTTTGATGCTGGTGTTTGGCTGTGCGCTTTACGGCGCATGGCTGGCTCCCGTTTCGGTTCGTCGTTTAATGATGCGTCGTTTTTTACGTCTGCAACGGCATGCTGCGACGTGGAGCTTTATCAGCGCGACGCTGATGCTGGCGATTCAGGGTGGGTTAATGGGCTCAGGCTGGCGGGATGTTGTCTCTACTGACGTTTGGCTCGCCGTGTTGCAAACGCAATTTGGTGGCGTCTGGTTATGGCAGATTATCCTCGCCTTGGTCACGCTGGTGGTGACCATCATGGTGCCGCGCAGTATGCCGCGACTACTGTTAATGCTGACTATTGCGCAGTTTATTTTGCTGGCTGGCGTCGGACATGCGACGCTGCACAGCGGTATCCCTGGCGCAATCCAGCAGGTTAACCACGCTTTACATTTGGTATGCGCTGCCGCCTGGTTCGGTGGTTTGCTGCCCGTACTTTACTGTATGCGAATGGCGCAAGGTCGCTGGCGGGAACAGGCCATCAGTACCATGATGCGCTTCTCACGCTATGGACATCTTTTCGTTATCGGTGTTTTACTAACCGGTATTATGAATGCGCTGTTTATTGTCGGTTTTTCTGTTCCCTGGCACATGGCTTACGGGCGACTGCTTTTGTTAAAAGGTGCCCTGGTCATGCTAATGGTGGCGATTGCGCTGGTGAATCGGTATGTTCTGGTACCACGCATGCGGCAGGATAACCGCGGCATGACTCTCTATTTTATTTGGATGACCAAGCTGGAATGGGGTATAGGAGCCGTTGTGCTGGCGATTGTCAGCCTGTTTGCAACCCTCGAACCTTTCTGATTGATGGACTGGCGAAACGCATGAAAAAAATCATTATCTCTTTATTACTCCTGGCAAGCTCCGGAGCCGCGCTGGCTGCGCCGCAGGTCATTACCGTCAGCCGTTTTGAGGTTGGCAAAGATAAGTGGGCGTTTAATCGGGAAGAGGTGATGCTGACCTGCCGTCCGGGTAATGCGCTGTATGTCATCAATCCCAGTACGCTGGTGCAATACCCGTTGAACGATGTCGCCAGACAGCAGGTGGAAAGCGGAAAAACCACGGCAAAGCCGATAGAGATTATCCAGATTGATGATCCGGCGAAACCGGGCGAAAAAATGAGCCTGGCACCGTTTGTGGAGCGCGCAGAAAAGCTCTGCTAATTGTCAGATGTAGTGCTCTGATTTCCAATAAAAAACCGCAAGGATCTCGCAGGAGAACTTGCGGTTTTTGCGTTTGGATGCGTAACAAACGTCCTTTTTTTCCGGCCACTTTAGTCGCGGACTGGAAAACCTGGCGCTGTCATCTATTCTTAAATGGCAGGGTAACTTAGCCTGCATTAATGCCAACTTTTAGCGCACGGCTCTCTCCCAAGAGCCATTTCCCTGGACCGAATACAGGAATCGTATTCGGTCTCTTTTTATGTGGCGAATGCGATGCCATCCAGGGCAAAACACGGCGTATCGCATGCTGCATTCTCCATAAACCATACCATACTCCTGCCCACGATCGTCCAGGCTTTTTTACCATCATTGCTAAAATTATAACCAGGTACCCTTGTACTCTGGAGGCGACATGGGACGACCTGGTAATATCTATCAACGAATCGATGGTACGCAGTGGCGTCACGTCTGGGTGGTTGGGGATATCCACGGCTGCTTCTCGATGCTGATGGCTAAACTGCGCCAGCACCGTTTTGATCCCTGGCAGGATCTGCTGGTTTCAGTGGGGGATGTTATCGACCGCGGACCAGACAGTTTGCGTTGTCTGAAATTACTGCGTAAACGCTGGATTGTTGCGGTCAGGGGGAATCATGAGCAGATGGCGTTAGATGCGCTGGCGACAGGGGATCGATTTATGTGGTTTATGAATGGTGGCTCGTGGTATGCGCAGGCGGAGCAACCTGCAGCGAAATTCGCGCTTGAAGCGTGTTGGCAGTTACCCTGGATTCTGGAGCTGCATTGTCAGAACGGTATACACGTTATTGCTCATGCCGATTACCCGGATGATGATTATCAGTGGCTAAAAGAGATCGATTTACAGCGGGTGCTATGGGACCGTTCGAGGCTAATGACCAACGGTTGTGGGATTCGCGGCGCGGATCACTTCTGGTTTGGCCACACGCCGTTGCGCCATCGGCTGGATCGCGAGAATCTGCACTATATTGATACCGGTGCTGTATTTGGCGGCGAGTTAACGCTGGTACAACTGCAATAATCAAAAATCGCTGTATTCCTGGGCCGGGCGCCAGAAACTGTCGATGTAGTCATCCGCGGGTAAACAGCCGCCGTTACGAATACGTTGATCGTCCATCGATATCAGGCACTGCTGCTCAGTTTTGTAGACATCAACCACGATATCTTCACAACCGCCATCCAGATAGCACACAAAAAGAACCAGCGTGAACATTCCATCCTCAAATGGTAAAGCCATACCTGTAGTGTAGAAGATGTTGATAGATGAGGGAAATTAACCAAGAAATAACCCGTCTGGCGACGGGTTCTTTTTGAATCAGGCAAGGCGCATGATCCAGGCATCTGACTTACGATCGTAGTGTTCGCGAAATAGTACTGAATGTTCTCCGTTCAACAGGGCCGGGACGCTGGTGTCGGCATCCCAGGCATCCAGTTGCATACATAAATCTGGATCGGATTTACATGGAATGGTTAACGTTCGGTCCCCCGGCGATTCGCCATGTAACTCGGCGTCGTCGATTTCAAAAGCGCCAATGCGCACACTGGTTTTCATCATCGTGCTCTCCGTTAATTTGCTGGTTGTGGTACGACCAGTTAGGTCGTCCATTTTTCAGCGTAGTCAACGTTAGCAAAAGCGCCAGTAAAAACGTGCGTTATCCCGTAAAGAGTTTGCCATCCCGGACAAGATCGCGCGGATAGCTATTCTTCAGTCGCGATCCAATACGTTTAGCCAGACCGATAGGCTGATGCTGGAACGTAACCAGTACGTCGTCACTCGTCGGTGCGGTTTGCGGGTAAACATCTCTACCGCGATACCACTCTTCCGCTTCGGCAAGGGTCAGTTCGAATGCATGGCTGTGGTTCGGATCGGCGAGGGCGATAACGGCCTCATGCTGCCAGCGATACCCTTTATTGTGGGTTTCAGCCAGTTTGATCCCGAGTCGAGAAAAGCGAACCTTGCCAATCAGAGGTTCAATGTCAGTCGGGAACAGCCAGATCTCTTTATCGCGCTGCCACAGGCGTAAATTATCTTCCCACTGCAGTCCACAAGCGCTCGCGGCTTGCGCGACAAGCGCAGACTCGCGTCCCTTCAGCGGGCTAAACGGGAAGTTGCCGACTTTATATGTCGGCGCTGGTAGTGCAGGGATTGCAGCTGTTTTGCGCAAACGCGCCACGAAGAATCCTTCGCAATCGTAGATCTGCGGGAACACATGCAGGAACCCTTCCGGCGTCTGGGCGCGTTCGGCCTGCGGAAATAAATCGCCCAGAGGTAAAAACTCGACGGCATCCGGGTAAGTTTCAATCAACCACTGCATGATATTTTCATTTTCGTCACGATTAAGCGTACAGGTCGAGTAAACCAATGTGCCACCGGGACGCAGGGCGTGGAAGGCGCTGTCGAGTAATTCGCGCTGGGTCGCGGCAATTTCCAGATTACTTTCTACAGACCAGTTTTTTAGCGCATCAGGGTCTTTACGCACCACGCCTTCACCGGAACACGGTGCGTCGAGCAATATGGCATCAAATGATTCCGGCAACGCGGCACCAAATACGCGTCCGTCAAAATGGGTCAGGGCGACGTTGGCTATCCCGCAACGGCTGATATTGGCATGCAGGACTTTGACGCGACTGGCAGAAAACTCATTCGCCAGAATGGCGCCTCGATTATTCATTTTTGCGGCAATTTGCGTGGTTTTGGAGCCGGGGGCTGCCGCAACATCCATTACGCGTTCCGGGGTATTGCCTTCGGCGAACAGCGCGGCGACTGGCAGCATTGAACTGGCTTCCTGAATATAAAACAGGCCGCTTAAATGTTCTGCGGTGCTGCCGAGCGGCACTGACTCTTCATCATCGCGCTCGATCCAAAAGCCTTCAGCACACCAGGGAACCGGAGTGAGAGACCAGTTGTAAGGTGCTGTCAGCGCGAGGAAATCGGCAACGGAGATTTTCAGCGTATTGATGCGAATGCTGCGGCGCAACGGGCGCTGACAGGCAGCGAGAAATTCATCGAATGAGAGCGTGGAAGGCATTGCTTCACGCATTTGAGTCAGAAAGGCGTCGGGAAAATAAGCCACTTGGTACCACCGGCAAAAAAACAGGTGCGCAGTGTAGCATAAGTGCTCCGGCGCGAGTACGCCGGAGCAAGTGGAGAGATTAACGTGGCAGGGCGGTTCCCCATTCACGCCACTCTTTTGGTTCGCTTTCCAGCAACAGGAAGTGTTTACCGGCCTGTGCTTTCGGAGCCAGCGGTGTACCTGGTGGAGTCGCGAAGGCGATGCCGCCGCGGATGAACTGATTGAAGGTACCGGTCTTCACGACACCGCCGGTCAGGCCGAAGTCGAGATTGTAGCCGGATGCCAGCCAGAACACGGAGTTGTTGCGTACCAGATGCTGATAGCGTTGGCTAATGCGCATGGCAACCATCACACGATCGGAAAGCGAGCCCAGCGTCAGCCCGGTGACGGTCCCCACTTCAATACCTCTGAACAACACCGGGGTTCCGATATTCAGCGAACCTGCTTCTGGTGCTTCCACCACAATACTCAGACCATCGAGGTAACGAGAGTCGGTAATGGTGGCTTCCTGCAGCTCAAAATCACGGCGCGGATTACCGCGTCCTGGTTCAACGTTGATATACGGCTGCAGGATTGTATCCAGATGCTCCACGCCCGCCGCCGAAATTTGCGGGGTGATTACGGAGAAACGGGTACCGCTTCGCGCAAAGGTTTGTACGTATTCCGGGTACAGAACCGCTTTTGCCTGAACTTCGTTACGGGCGGTGATCAGCTCAAGCGTCTGGATCTGTCCGATATCGATTCCCAGGTAGCGAATTGGCATGCCAGCAGCGAGTTTACCGGCATCGAACGCATGCAGCGTTATCTGGCCGCCGACCGCACGCGCGGCGGTTTCCGAAGCATACAGAATACGCTTGTCGCCTTTACGTTGACTGGCGCTGGCACCGCTTAAATTATCGAAGCTAATCGCCCCTTTAAGCGCGCGTGAAAGGGGAGATGCCTGTACGGTTAATCCGCTGCCGTTAAGCTGAACTTTTGCTCCGCCTTCGGCCCAGAACACGCTGTTGCTGGTCAACAGGTTGCGATATTCCGGTTTGATATGCAGATCGATATCAAACGCATCGGCGCGAGGACGAACGCTAATCACTTCACCGACCTCGAATTTGCGGTATAGCACCACCGAACCGGCCTGCACATCAGGTAGCGTTTCGGCGCTCAGGCTGACCGTAGTGGTTGGCAGATCGCTCAGGCTGTTTTCAATGGCTTTCTCCAGGTTAGCGTAAAGCGGGTAGCTTTTTTTCATTTCGCCCTTGGTTCCGGGCAAAATACGAATGCCGCCGCTGAGCCACTCACTGGCGCTGGCGCCAAGGAACTCCACGCCATCAAGTCCGACTTTGACATCCACGCGGCTGTTAACCACAAACTTACTGTCACCTTGCACCAGGTCACGATGCTGTGGTTCGACAGCAACGATAAATGAGACGCCTTTGCTGGAAAGCGTACGCTCAATCACCTGACCGACCTGTACGCCGTGGAGAATCAGCGGCTGGCCAGCATCAATACCGTAACTCTCCGGCGCGGTCAGCGTAAACGTCATGACGCCTGGATCGTGTAACAACGACTTCTCAGCGGGAATAACGACAAACTGGTTACGCGGCTCGCCTTCGCCAGGTACAAGCTCGAAAGTTTTACCTGTCAGCAGCGAACTGAGATTCGCATTGCTTAACGATAATTTAGGGCTGTGTAATTCAATTCGTGTGTTATCACGCAGCAGCGTTACGACGCTGGGATCGACCGTCATTTCGCCGGTGACTTTACCGCCTGGGTTTAAATCCAGTTTTGTGAGCTGACCGACTTCTAACCCCTGATACATCAGCGATGTTGAGCCTGCTTTGAGCCCATCCCCGCTGGGTAAATCAAGCTTGACGATCACTCCGCGTTGGCTGTGCGCAAGATCCTGATAGAGACCAAACGTGTCGTCTGCCGCAGCGGGTTTTGAGTCTTCAGGTGAATCAAAAGCAATGGCACCGTTGACCAGCGCCGCCAGACTCTCCAGTTTGATCTTCGCACCGCTAAGGCTGACATCGGCATTCACACCGGAGACGTTCCAGAAGCGGCTACCTTTTTTCACCAGATTAGTAAAACGACGTTCGATCAGCACGTCGATGGTTACACCCTGGTTATTTGGGTTAATGGTGTAGTCATACACCCTGCCCACCGGAATCTTACGGAAATAAACCAGTGAACCGCTATTAAGCGATCCGAGATCAGGGGCGCGCAGGTGCAGCATTAAATCGCCATTATCCAGACGATACTTGGGCTGGGTGTCGAGGGCGACGAAATGATCCTCTGCCTCGCCAGTACCGGGCATCATGCCGATATAATTGCCGCCAACCAACGCATCCAGACCAGAAACCCCAGCCAGCGACGCCTTCGGCGTGACCAGCCAGAATTGGGTATCTTTGCGCAGAGCATCTTTCATGCTCGATTTGATGCTGACGCGGACTTCAATTTTGCGTAGATCTTTGCTGAGGTTTATATCCTGCACCGTGCCCACTTCAACGCCCTGATAGCGAACGGGAGTACGGCCTGGCACAATGCCGTCCGCAGACATAAAGTCAATGGTCACGGTATTGCCACGATCTTCATAGCTTCCCCAGATAAGCCATCCTGCGATCATCAGCGCGATGAACGGCAGCAGCCAGAACGGGGAGATACGGCGTTTTGTTTTAATCTGCGCTTCAGTCTGCGAAGCGGGCGTTTCCTGACTCATGTGCATCCCAAAGTAAGCGGCTGTCCAGCCATTCCACAGCAAGAATAGTCAATATTACCGCTGCGCCGAAATAAAACGCAGCCGGTCCCATAGTAAAAGCAAGTATCTGATCGCGATTTATCAGCGACATGGTTAACGCGATAACAAAGAGATCCAGCATCGACCAGCGGCCAATCCAGGTCACCATACGCAGTAGTTTTATACGGGTGCGCAACCCTTGTTCACAATTAAAGTGGATGCTGAATAGCAACGTAAACATCACAATCACTTTGGTGAATGGCACCAGTATACTGGCGATAAAAACGATCGCCGCTACGCCAACGTTGCTGTTTGCCAAAGACATTATGCCTGACAGGATAGTGTCTTCCTGCCGGCCGCCGTTGACATAAATTACCGAGATGGGCAGCAGGTTAGCGGGTAAAAGCAGGACAATCGAGGCCAGCAGAGCCGCCCAACACTTTTGGATACTTTGATTTCTGCGCCAGCGCAACGGAATATGGCAGCGGGGGCAGCGACCGCGGGCGTCCGGATAACCTGTAAAATGGCAGCCAAGGCAGACGCGGAGTTTTTCATCGGGCCGACGAGCCGGTCTTTGCGGGTAGAAACGGTCCCAAAGCTGCTCAACGTTAAGATGCGACAGCGTCAAAATACTGAGGATCACCAGCGCAATAAAAGCAAACAGCCCCACGCCAGGCTGCAAAAAAGCATAGTCCTGAACCTTGATTGATGCGACACCGATACCCACCAGGTAAATATCGAGCATCACCCACTCTTTGAGTCTTTCCAGCATTAGCAGCACCGGGCGCAGGTTCATCCCGAAAATATTACCAAACCACAGATAAGCGATTGAAGTCACGAGAATTAGCGGCGCGCCAGCGACGCAAAAAAGCACGAAGGAGGCGGTAAGGGGGTCACCTTGTCGGGTCATTTGCCAGATGCCTTGCATCACATTGGCATCAATGCGCACGCCTAATAAATAGATGTGCAGGAGTGGCTCTCCCCAGGCAAAGGGCATCAGCAGCAACATGGTGAAAGCCATTGCCGCCAGTCGCGTTAACGACCAGTCGCGTCCGTCACGAATTTTTGCCTGGCAGCGTGGGCAAAAGGCACTTTGGTGCGAACGCATTTTAGGCAAGCTAAATATCAGGTCACATTCAGGGCAGCGATGATAATGTGCACGAGGTAGTGCCTCACCGATGGACCTGATGGCTATTTTTTTAGTTGGCGTGATGCGTGGTGTCGTTAAGGCCATGTATCGCGAATCAAATTGTTGAAGTAATGTTATCTTAACTCATGACGGGAATGATCTTGAGCATTAACGCATTTAATGTTTATTTTAGTAGGCTGCAGTTTTAAGTAAGACAACTAAGTGATTATATAATGAACAAAATAGAGCTATACACGGATCTGAACCGTGATTTTCAGGCATTGATGGCAGGTGAAACCAGTTTTCTGGCAACGCTGGCGAATACCAGTGCATTGTTGTACGAGCGTCTTGCAGAAGTGAATTGGGCCGGTTTTTACCTGCTTGAGGACGATACGCTGGTGCTTGGTCCCTTCCAGGGCAAAATTGCCTGCGTGCGGATCCCGGTAGGGCGCGGTGTGTGCGGTACCGCAGTGGCGCAGAACCAGGTTCAGCGTATTGAGGACGTACATGCTTTTGATGGGCACATCGCCTGTGATGCCGCCAGCAATGCTGAAATCGTCCTGCCGATCGCTGTCGACAATCAGATAATAGGCGTGCTGGATATTGATAGCACGGCATTTGGCCGCTTTACTGAAGAAGATGAACAAGGTCTGCGTACGCTTGTGGCACAGCTTGAAACCGTGCTTGCAACGACGGATTACAAAAAATTCTTTGCGCGCGTCGCAGGATAATCAACGGATAACGTAGCAATTACTGATGACGTCATTATAATGTCGCCTGTTCATGCCTGCGCTTGTTGGCTACGTCCGTTGTAATCAGGAAATTTCATGGAAAATCAACCTAAGTTGAATAGCAGTAAAGAAGTCATCGCGTTTCTGGCCGAACGCTTCCCGCAGTGTTTTAGTGCGGAAGGCGAAGCGCGCCCACTGAAAATTGGCATTTTTCAGGATCTGGTAGAGCGTGTTGAGGGTGAAATGAACCTCAGCAAGACTCAGCTCCGTTCTGCCTTACGTCTCTATACTTCAAGCTGGCGCTATCTGTATGGCGTTAAATTGGGCGCAACGCGTGTTGATCTCGACGGCAACCCTTGTGGTGAGCTGGATGAACAACATGTTGAACATGCTCGCAAACAGCTGGAAGAAGCTAAAGCCCGTGTTCAGGCGCAACGCGCAGAGCAACAGGCGAAAAAACGCGAAGCGGCCGCTGCCGCCGGTGAAAAAGAAGACGCACCGCGTCGCGAGCGTAAGCCGCGTCCTGCACCGCGTCGTAAAGAAGGTGCTGAGCGTAAACCTCGCGCTGAAAAACCAGCAGCAAAAGCACCGCGTGCTCCTCGCGAAGAACAGCATACCCCGGTATCTGATATTTCAGTACTGACGGTAGGGCAGTCTCTGAAGGTGAAAGCAGGAAATAATGCGATGGATGCCACCGTATTAGAAATCACCAAAGATGGCGTCCGTGTACAGCTGAATTCGGGTATGTCTTTGATTGTACGCGCAGAACACCTGGTGTTCTGAAACGGAGGCCAGGCCTGGCATGAACACTTTTTTTAGGCTTACTGCGTTAGCTGGTCTGCTTGCATTAGCAGGCCAGGCACTTGCTGTGGAAGACATCACGCGTGCCGATCAAATCCCCGTTTTAAAGGAAGAAACCCAGCATGCGACGGTAAGCGAACGTGTGACGTCGCGTTTTACGCGATCACACTATCGCCAGTTCGATCTGGATCAGGCGTTTTCGGCAAAAATTTTTGACCGCTATTTGAATTTGCTCGACTACAGCCACAACGTGCTGTTGGCGAGCGATATCGAACAGTATGCAAAAAAGAAAACGGTCCTCGGCGATGAACTGCGCACCGGCAAGCTGGATGTCTTTTACGATCTCTATAATCTGGCGCAAAAACGCCGATTTGAACGTTATCAGTACGCATTAAGCGTACTGGCACGTCCAATGGATTTCACCGGTAACGACACCTTTAACCTCGACCGAAGCAAAGCGCCGTGGCCGAAGAGCGAAGCAGAGCTTAATGCGCTGTGGGACGGCAAGGTTAAATTTGACGAACTCAGCCTGAAGCTGACCGGTAAAACCGATGCGGAAATCCGCGAAACGCTGACGCGCCGCTACAAATTTGCGATTCGCCGTCTGGCACAGACCAACAGCGAAGATGTGTTCTCACTGGCGATGACAGCGTTCGCCCGTGAAATCGACCCGCATACTAACTATCTCTCTCCGCGCAATACCGAGCAGTTCAATACTGAAATGAGCTTGTCTTTGGAAGGTATTGGCGCGGTTCTGCAGATGGATGATGACTACACCGTCATTAACTCCATGGTGGCAGGTGGTCCGGCAGCCAAGAGCAAAGCGATCAGCGTTGGCGATCGTATTGTCGGCGTCGGACAGACGGGCAAGGGCATGGTCGATGTGATTGGCTGGCGTCTGGATGATGTCGTGGCACTGATCAAAGGGCCTAAAGGCAGCAAGGTACGCCTTGAAATTCTGCCTGCCGGTAAAGGTACCAAGACGCGCACCGTGACGCTAACGCGTGAACGTATCCGTCTCGAAGACCGCGCCGTTAAAATGTCCGTGAAAACCGTCGGCAAAGAAAAAGTTGGCGTACTGGATATCCCTGGCTTCTATGTAGGCCTGACTGATGATGTCAAAGTCCAGTTGCAGAAACTGGAAAAACAGAACGTCAGCAGTATCATCATAGATCTGCGTACCAACGGCGGTGGAGCGCTGACCGAAGCGGTTTCGCTTTCCGGTCTGTTCATTCCTTCCGGCCCGGTGGTTCAGGTTCGTGACAATAACGGTAAAGTGCGTGAAGACAGTGATACCGACGGCGTTGTGTACTACAAAGGCCCGCTGGTGGTATTGGTCGATCGTTTCAGCGCCTCAGCTTCAGAGATTTTCGCTGCGGCAATGCAGGATTATGGCCGAGCGCTGATCGTTGGTGAACCCACCTTCGGTAAAGGCACCGTTCAGCAGTATCGCTCCCTGAACCGTATTTACGATCAGATGCTGCGTCCGGAATGGCCTGCGCTGGGTTCTGTTCAGTACACGATCCAGAAATTCTACCGCGTAAACGGTGGCAGCACGCAGCGTAAGGGTGTTACGCCGGATATCATCATGCCGACAGGTAATGAAGAAACTGAAACTGGCGAGAAGTTTGAAGATAACGCGCTGCCGTGGGACAGCATTGATGCGGCGACCTACACCAAGTCAGATAATCTGACGCCGTTCGGACCTGAATTGCTGAAAGAGCACAATGCACGTATTGCGAACGATCCTGAGTTCCAGTACATCATGAAGGACATTGCGCGTTTCAATGCGATGAAGGATAAGCGCAACATCGCTTCTCTGAATTACGCTCAGCGTGAAAAAGAGAATAACGAAGATGACGCAATGCGTCTGGCGCGTATTAACGATCGGTTCAAGCGTGAAGGCAAACCGCTGCTGAAGAAACTGGACGATCTACCGAAGGATTACCAGGAGCCGGATCCATACCTGGATGAAACGGTAAAAATCGCGCTCGACCTGGCGCATCTTGAAAAAGAAAAGCCAGCGGAACAGCCCGCAACCAGTCAATAACCTCGAACAGGCACAAGAAATTGTGCCTGTTTTTTTAACAAGTGCATGAAGACGTCAGTCTGATACGATAAAATGTAAAGTTGTGTCTTTCTGGTGACTTAGCACCTATGGATGCTTGAAAATAGTCATAAGACCCATACGATATGGGTAATCGCATAGTGCGTTTTGTTAAATTGAGGTTAAAAGAAAATTATGATGCGAATCGCGCTCTTCCTGCTGACGAACCTGGCTGTGATGGTCGTTTTCGGGCTGGTATTGAGCCTGACAGGGATTCAGTCAAGCAGCGTTCAAGGCTTGTTGATCATGGCACTGCTGTTTGGTTTTGGTGGTTCCTTCATTTCGTTGCTGATGTCCAAATGGATGGCGTTAAAGTCCGTTGGCGGGGAAGTGATCGAACAGCCTCGCAATGAAAGAGAACGCTGGCTGATGAATACAGTTGCGAACCAGGCCCGCCAGGCCGGGATCGCTATGCCGCAGGTTGCAATCTACCATGCGCCAGATATTAACGCGTTTGCTACCGGTGCGCGCCGGGATGCCTCGCTGGTGGCTGTAAGTACTGGCCTGTTGCAAAACATGAGTCCGGATGAAGCCGAAGCGGTTATCGCGCATGAGATCAGCCACATTGCTAATGGCGATATGGTTACCATGACGCTAATTCAGGGTGTGGTGAACACCTTCGTTATCTTTATCTCACGTATTCTGGCGCAGATTGCCGCTGGGTTTATGGGCGGTAACCGCGATGAGGGAGAGGGTAGTAACGGTAACCCGTTAATCTACTTTGCGGTAGCGACGGTACTGGAGCTGGTATTTGGTATTCTGGCGAGCATTATTACGATGTGGTTCTCACGTCATCGTGAATTCCATGCGGATGCAGGCTCAGCGAAACTGGTGGGTCGTGAAAAAATGATCGCCGCGCTACAGCGCCTGAAAACCAGCTATGAGCCGCAGGAAGCGACCAGCATGATGGCGTTCTGCATCAACGGTAAATCCAAATCGTTGAGTGAGCTGTTTATGACTCACCCGCCGTTGGACAAACGTATTGAAGCGCTGCGCAGCGGTGAATACCTGAAATAATTGGCAGCAGACTAAAAATAAAAAGCGCGTCGACAGACGCGCTTTTTTTATGCCTGAACTCGCGGTTGTGTGATACGTAAGCCACTCACGATTGCGGCCAGCGAAGCCAGAATACCCGCTGTTATCAGCGAGACGTGTGTTCCGCTGTCACCAAACTGATTTAGCATCAGCGCAACCAGTGCGGCCCCGGTACTCTGGCCCAGTAAACGCGCCGTTCCGAGCATACCGCTCGCGCCTCCGCTACGATCACGCGGCGCGGAGGTGATGATGGTGTGATTATTCGGTGACTGGAACAAGCCAAAACCCGCACCGCACAAAATCATTGGCCAGATGATATTAAAATCAGAAGGTGATGCGGGCAGCAACACCAGCGAAAACAGCCCACACGCCATTACTGCCATGCCCAGCGCGCCCAGCAGACCCGCATGAACACGTTCAATCAGATATCCCGCCAGTGGGGCCATCACCATGGTTGCCAGCGGCCACGGCGTCAGTAGCAGGCCCGTTTCAACCTCGCTGCGCCCGAGAACCGTTTGCATGAAAAAGGGGAGAGAAACCATTGCCAGCATTTGTGCGCTGAATGAACAGATTGAGGTGCAAATAGAGAGTGAAAACAGCGGAATGCGTAGCAGATCAACCGGCAATAACGGTACTGGCAATGCGAGTTGGCGGCGGATAAAGAAAAACCCTACCACGAGAAGCCCCACCAGTTCAGCACCAATCAATTTTAGCGACTGTCCCTGTGCAAACCCGCTGAGTGCCGTGATTAACAAACCGAATGTTAAGGCGTTCATTACTGCGCTGGGCAGATCAAAGCGCGGTTTATTGCCACGTGAAGAATTGGGGGGCAAAAAACGCATAGCCAGTAGCAGGGCGATGATCCCCAGCGGGACGTTAATCAGAAATAGCCATTTCCACGAGGCAATAGAGAGAATTGCCGCCGCAATAGTCGGACCCGCTGCCGAGGAGACTGCCACAATAAAGGAGTTAATACCCATTCCGCGGCCAAGCTGGCGCTGAGGATAAATGAGTCGGATCAATGCCGTATTAACGCTCATCAGCGCCGCGCCGCCAAACCCCTGAGCCACGCGCGCTAACGTCAGCATATGTAGCGAGTCTGACAAGGCACAAAACAGCGATGCCAACAGAAACACGACCAGACCACACTTATAAATGCGTCGGTAGCCAAACATATCACCTAAAAAAGAGAGCGATAACAGCGAAACAACGATCGCAATTTGGTAGGCGTTCACAATCCAGATTGAGCTGGCGGGTGAGGCCTGAAGATCGGTGGCGATAGTGGGGAGGGCAACGTTCGCTATTGCGCCATCGAGTACTGCCATAGAGATGCCAATAACAATGGTTAAAATTGCGCCATATCGCTGGGGCAATGGCAGACCATCGGTCTGAGTTTTTTCCATAGGAAGTCAATATTGTCGGAATTTATGATGAGAATAATAATTTTAGCATTGATATTCAGGCGTTAGGTCGCAGATTTGTAACTAAGTAAGCAAAGAGCGATTGCGAGGGCTGATACGTGAAATTATAATAAAAACCGGTTCTGATTTTTATAAAACACTCGAAAGGGGTGATAAATGGCAATCGCAGATCTGGATAAACAACCCGATTCTGTATCTTCCGTGCTGAAGGTTTTTGGCATCCTGCAGGCGCTTGGTGAAGAGCGCGAAATTGGTATTACCGAGTTGTCGCAACGCGTCATGATGTCAAAAAGCACCGTTTATCGCTTTTTGCAGACCATGAAAACGCTGGGTTATGTGGCACAAGAAGGGGAATCTGAGAAATACTCACTGACCCTGAAACTATTCGAGCTGGGTGCTCGCGCGTTGCAAAACGTCGATCTTATCCGTAGCGCTGATATTCAGATGCGCGAACTTTCGCGCCTGACCAAAGAGACAGTACACCTTGGCGCACTGGATGAAGACAGCATCGTCTACATTCATAAAATCGACTCCATGTACAATCTGCGCATGTATTCTCGCGTAGGTCGCCGTAATCCACTGTACAGCACGGCTATCGGTAAAGTTCTGCTGGCATGGCGTGACCGCGATGAAGTGAAGCAAATTCTGGACGGTATTGAGTACAAACGCAGCACCGACCGTACTATTACCAATACTGATGAACTGCTGGTACTGCTGGATAAAGTCCGTGAGCAGGGCTACGGTGAAGACAACGAAGAACAGGAAGAAGGTCTGCGCTGCATCGGTGTGCCGGTGTTTGACCGTTTCGGTGTAGTAATTGCGGGCTTGAGTATTTCATTCCCGACGCTGCGTTTCTCAGAAGAACGTTTGCACGAGTATGTGGCGATGCTGCATACGGCTGCGCGTAAAATTTCAGAACAAATGGGTTATAACGACTATCCGTTCTAATCTGACGTAATAGCGTCAACGTAAAAACCCCAGGTATTTTTGTATCTGGGGTTTTTTATGAACAGTCATAAAGTTAGTTGGTGCAAATAACGTAGCGTATGTATTGTTGCTATATTAACCGTTATCAATAATGACCGTACTTTTTCTTAACAAAGGACAATCCGACAGGCCAATGATACCGCTGTTTGTGTGGACGTATTGCGCGGTGCTGGTTCCGCGGGCGGTCAGATATTGGCATTGCAAGCCCAGACCCGCTGCATTCTCCTTACTTCCAATCAAAATTCCGTAGCCGCTCAGTAATAAACCGATCCAAACCAGAGCTAACAACACAATAGCGCGGATTATCAGACGCATTACAACCTCTTATCTTTTCTCGTTATTATTAGATTAGCCTGTACATGGGATGAAACAAGTGAATCATTCCTAAAAAGATTGAATGCCGATACAGTTAACGCTGGGTTTAGGTAACGCATGATAATTTATAGACATAAGATGTAGATTCGAAGAGTGGAGCTGGAGTGAAAAAAATTCGCTGGGTGGTGCTGATAGTTGTCGTGCTGGTATGCATACTGATGTGGGCGCAAGTGTTCAACATCATGTGCGATCAGGATGTACAATTTTTCAGCGGTATTTGTGCCATTAATAAATTTATTCCCTGGTAAGCGCATTTTTGCCACAGTTGATTACCTTCTTGTGCGGCAGTGGTAAACTACGCTGTCTACATTGAGGTGGTAAAATGAACGAAGTTTTGAATTCTGGCGCGTTGAGTTTGGCGTCTTTGGCTGTATCGGTGGTGATTCTGGTTGTCGGGCTTGTACTGTGGTTTTTCGTCAATCGGGCAAGTTCGCGTACTAATGAGCAGATTGAGCTGCTCGAAGCATTGTTAGATCAACAAAAAAGACAGAACGCATTGCTCCGTCGCCTTTGCGAAGCGAACGAACCTGAAAAAGCGGCAGAGCCTGCTGCGGTCACAGCGAAGGATGAAGATGATGACATCATCCGCCTGGTAGCTGAGCGGTAAAAACGGTATGACAGGATGAGGATCTGTTGCTTTTGTTCTCAGATGTTTCATCCTGTCGCCAACGTGCCAGATTATTTTCTTCTGTACATGTCGTGTAATTAGCACTCTGATACGCGTGTAAACTCAGTATTTTCAGATGCTCCAACCAATTAATATCTTATCCCCGGTCTGATATAAATATAATTTCCCATACGATAAAAATATGATTATGTCATTTTTGTGATAGCGATCGTTTTATTAACAGCGAAACGTTTCTCTTACTTTTTTTGTGCATTGTCATCATTCTTTCATTATTTTGGTGCAAAAGCAGAAGGCGGATCTCATTTTTACGCTTGTGACATTTTATGCATTACTAAGCATAAAAAATGATATCCGGCACACCCTGTAACAGCTAATCTGGAATAACCGAAGCTATTGAGCTATGGTAGAAATGTCCCGGCAATGGTGCAAGCCAGGCGGGGGATGGGGCGAGCGGCGGGAATATAACACTACTCGGTGTGGCGCATAACTGTGCAGTTGCTGTTTGATGAACGACGGGATTTGTGCGACCGATCGAGACACGTTTAAAAATGGCTTGCCATTATTAACGTTGTATGTGATAACACGTTTTGGGTTAAACGAGGTACAGTTCTGTTTATGTGTGGCATTTTCAGTAAAGAAGTCCTGAGTAAACACGTTGACGTTGAATACCGCTTCTCTGCCGAACCTTATATTAGTGCCTCAAGCAGTAATGTCTCAGTTTTATCTATGTTATGCCTGCGGGCGAAGAAAATACTCTAAGGAATTTTGCAAATGGCAAAGATTAAAGGTCAAGTTAAGTGGTTCAACGAGTCTAAAGGTTTTGGTTTCATTACTCCGGCTGATGGCAGCAAAGACGTGTTCGTACACTTCTCCGCTATCCAGGGTAACGGCTTCAAAACTCTGGCTGAAGGCCAGAACGTTGAGTTCGAAATTCAGGACGGCCAGAAAGGTCCGGCTGCTGTTAACGTAACAGCTATCTGATCGACACCACTGATTTGAAGCGCATATGCGCAACCATCTCAGATATAAAGCCTCGCCTATGCGGGGCTTTTTAATTCAAAATACGTCTAAATATTTCTAAATGCCCTTCCATTAGCGCTTTGTTGCAAAGGCGTGATGTTCGTAGCATAGTTTTCCCCGCTTTCTTACGACATTTCTCGTTAAATCAGACACCTGAAAAACTATCTTGCTGGAGACCGGGTGAAAAAGAAAAACGACGGCGACGCGCGCAATTTTACTCCCGTACGTTTTGCCCTGCTTTGTGTGGCAATATTATTGAGTCTGGGATTGCTGCTGGGTCGGGTTGCGTGGCTGCAAATTGTCACGCCGACGAGTCTGGTGAAACAGGAAGACATGCGTTCGTTACGTGAGGTAACTATTGCCTCGCCGCGCGGGATGATTACCGATAGAGAAGGGCGACCGCTGGCGGTAAGTGTTCCGGTTAACGCCGTATGGGCCGATCCTAAGACCATCATCAGCAAGGGAGGCGTGGGTTACAACGAACGCTGGCAGGCTCTGGCAAGGACTCTGCATTTGTCACTTAGTACGCTGGCGGAACGCGTTAACAGTAATCCTGGCGGACGTTTTATTTATCTGGCACGACAAATTTCCCCTCAGCAGGCTGAGTGGGTCGATGATCTTAATCTCCCGGGCATCAACCTGCGCGAGGAATCCCGCCGGTTCTATCCCGCAGGCCACGTAGCGGCGAATCTCATTGGTTTTACCAACATTGATGGACAAGGCATTGAAGGGCTGGAAAAGAGCTTTAATAACCAGCTGATGGGTAAACCTGGCTCCCGTCTGGTACGTAAAGACAAATTTGGTCATGTCATCGAAAATATCACCGAAGTTACGCCTGTTCCTGCACACGAATTACAGCTCAGCATCGATGAGCGTCTGCAGACGGTCACCGAAGATGCGTTGGACAATGCCGTTACGTGGAATAAAGCGGAATCAGGAGCCGCAGTGCTGGTCAACATTGCTACCGGTGAAATACTGTCCATGGCGAGCTTTCCTGACTTCAACCCCAATAATCGTGATGGCGCGGTACTGGATGATTTTCGTAACCGTGCAATTAGCGATACGTTTGAACCCGGTTCAACCGTTAAACCGCTGGTGATCATGACTGCACTCCAGCAGGGGATAGTACAACCCGACAGCGTGATTGATACCCATCCTTTTTACCTTGATGGACATCGCATTCGCGACGTCGGATTTTACCCGGAACTGTCGCTGACCGGGATTTTACAGAAATCGAGCGATACCGGCGTGTCGCACCTTTCATTGGCTATGCCTGTCCAAAAATTGCTGGATACCTATAAAAGCTTTGGTTTTGGCGACCCAACCGGACTGGGATTAACCGGTGAAAGTAGCGGTTTAATGCCTCAACGCCGCTACTGGAGCGATTTGGATCGCGCGACCTTTGCATTTGGTTATGGATTAATGGTAACGCCACTGCAGTTGGCGCACGTATATGCAACCATTGGTAGTTTTGGTATCTATCGGCCCCTTTCGATTACCCGTATTGACCCGCCGGTAATCGGTACCCGAGTGATGCCGGAGGCGCTGGTTCACCAGGTTGAACATATGATGGAAAGCGTTGCGTTACCCGGTGGTGGGGGAACTAAAGCCGCGGTCAGAGATTATCGCGTGGCGGTTAAAACAGGAACGGCAAAGAAAATTGGTGATGACGGTAAGTATGTCGATAAATACGTGGCCTACACGGCAGGTGTTGCGCCAGCGAGCGACCCGAAATTCGCATTGGTTGTCGTCATCAATAATCCGCAAAACGGTGCTTATTATGGTGGGGCTGTCTCTGCGCCTGTCTTCAGCCAGATAATGGGTGATGTCCTGCGTCTGGAGAACGTTAAACCGGATGGCATGCCTGCTGACTCCGACCATCTGCTGGTGATGCACGGCAGCAACGTATCCTCGCCGTCGCTGTAAGTTATTTTCCCAGGGTGCAATTCGCGTTACACTTGCGCCCTTAAGTCACCTGCCGGAGTTGTCATGTCGTTTTCCTGTCCTCTTTGCCACCAGCCTCTTACTCAAGCGAATAACAGTTTTGTCTGCCCCGGGCGGCACCAGTTTGACGTGGCGAAAGAAGGGTATGTCAACTTACTGCCGGTTCAGCATAAACGATCGCGCGATCCGGGTGACAGCGCTGAGATGATGCAGGCGCGACGGGCATTTCTTGATGCCGGGCACTATCAACCGTTGCGTGATGCGATTGTGAATGTGCTGAAAGAGAAGTCGACTTCAGAAGATGCAGCGATCCTGGATATTGGCTGTGGGGAAGGGTATTACACCCATGCGTTTGCCGACGCGCTGACGGGTTGTACAACCTTTGGTCTTGACGTCTCCAAAGTGGCAATTAAAGCCGCAGCCAGACGCTATCCGCAGGTGACCTTTTGCGTTGCCTCCAGCCATCGTCTGCCGTTCGCAGATGAGTCAATGGATGCCATCATCAGGATCTACGCGCCCTGTAAAGCGCAAGAGCTGGCACGCGTCGTTAAACCGGGGGGATGGGTTATCACCGCCACGCCGGGACCGCGTCATTTAATGGAACTGAAAGGGCTGATTTATGATGAGGTGCGTTTGCATGCGCCGCACACAGAGCAACTGGACGGTTTTGTTCTGCAACAGAGTATTGCGCTGGGGTATCAGATGCAGCTTCAGGGCAGCGAGGCCGTTGCGTTACTGCAAATGACGCCGTTCGCCTGGCGGGCAAAGCCGGAGGTGTGGGAAACGTTAGCGGGGAAAACGACGTTTGACTGCCAGACCGACTTTAGTATACATGTCTGGCAGCGTCTGAATTAACCGTGGAAGTGTGCCCAGAGGATCTGGGCACCGATACCAATCAGCACCACCCCACCCAAAATTTCTGCTCGTTTGCCCAGCATCGGGCCAATGAAACGACCGATCATCATGCCGAGCGTGGACATTATCAATGTGGCGCAGCCGATAGCCAGCGCGGTGGCAATAATGTTGACCTGCAGGAAAGCCAGACCCACCCCGACGGCCATTGCGTCAAGACTGGTCGCAATGGCGGTGGTAACCAGCAGCCAGAAACCGTGACGGCGCTGCGGCTCTTCATCTTCATCACCGTTGTCGCGAAAACCTTCGATTATCATTCGCCCGCCTAAAAAGATCAGCAGAATGAATGCGATCCAGTGGTTCCACTCCAGCACGAATTTGCTGGCCAGCATCCCCATGCCCCAGCCAATCAGTGGCGTAAGTGTTTCAACTGCGCCGAATATCAGACCGGTGCGCAATGCTTCAGAAAATTTGGGTTTATGCAGGGTGGCGCCTTTGCCAATTGATGCGGCGAAAGCATCCATCGACATGCCGAAAGCGAGAAAAACGGTAGCGGTGAGATTCATAACAGCGTCCTGACCGGGGTATCCATAAAACACATCACTGCCCCCAGTAACCATGCACATAAGCTGGAATCACTGTAAATACAGCGCCATTCAAATATGCATTGCAGTTGATGTGCCTATGGTCTCGCCTGACTGAACCTGTAAGTTCAGTCCGTACGCGCCACGTTTTTCAACGAGTATGTTGACACGTACATTTCCGGAGTCTGGAAATCGGCTACTCCCCAACGACGGGCGCAACCTTAACATATTTTGAGAATATAAAACAAGAAACGCAGAAATAATATTTGACTTCTAATTGAAAACGATTTTCATTTAGATTTGATTATAAATAAAACGTTAAAATAAATAACATTGCGGACAGTGAAATATAGCCTTGGCTATGTTTATTTTTATGCTGATATATAAAAAACATAGTTCAGGCTATATTTATAACTTATTGATTTGAAATTAGAAGTTTATATATTCTCTCAAGATCGTCTATATTTCGTACGCGAATCAACAATCTTCGATGTTCTAATTGCATCACCAATACACCGTCTTCAGATAAATTCATCTCTTTAATGCGGTTATATTCAATCCAGACATTGGCGAAGAAAAAACCTTTCTGCTTGAAGATGATTTTTGGCGTACGGATCCAGAACAGATACAACCCCATCAATACCAGTGCACATAATAACCATGTGGTAAATTGCGCGCCGTGGCTGGTGATGTTGTTGTAGATAAGAATAGCTACCAAGCCAAGGAAGATAACACTGTCGACTCTGCTACGGGGAAGCAGGGCGACAGTAAGCAGAGTAGGGCCATTACGGCGGGGCATGATGAACTGATCGTAAATGGCATACGCCAGCAGCGAAAAGATAAATAGAACCAGCACCAGGTCCGTGATAGTCATGAATCCTCAACCCTCTAAATAGAAAAACCGGGGGCAAGCCCCCGGTGATGTACAACAGTCTTACAGGCCGAGCAGTCCGACAGCGTAGCCCGCGATACCGATGACGAAGAAGCCAACGATGATCCACAGCGGGTTCACTTTCTTACGCAGCAGCCACATACAGGCGAATGTCAGCAGCAGAGGAACCAGACCCGGCATTAGCTGGTCAAGGATAGTCTGCACGGTGGTAACACGAGTCTGACCATCCTGACCGGTGATAGTAGAAACCACCAGTGGGATGTTTACGTGCGTCCACTTGTTAACCAATGCTCCCATGACAAACAGGCCGAGGATTGACGCCCCCTCAGTCAGTTTCTGCAGGAAGCCGCCGCCCATATCTTTAACGATATCGACACCTTTACGGTAGCCATATGCCACACCGTAATAACGGGTTGCCAGACGAACCAGGTTAAACAGGATGAAGAACAGCAGTGGCCCCAGCAGGCTGCCGCTCATCGCGATACCTGCGCCGAGTGCGGCGAAGACCGGACGTACGGTACCCCAGAAGATCGGGTCACCGACGCCTGCCAGCGGACCCATCAGACCAACTTTGATACCGTTGATGGCACCATCGTCAATCTCTGCGCCGTTTGCACGCTGTTCTTCCATTGCCAGCGTAACGCCCAGTACTGGAGCCGCTACGTACGGATGGGTGTTAAAGAATTCCAGGTGACGCTTAATCGCTTGCTTACGTGCATCGTTGTTTTCCGGGTACAAGCGGCGGATCGCCGGTACCATGGAGAAACAGAAACCCAGCGCCTGCATACGTTCGAAGTTCCATGAACCCTGAAACAGGTTAGAACGAATGAACACGCCACGAATGTCACTCGGAGTGAGTTTTTTCTCGGTGGTAGTTTTAGTCATATCAACCATTTCGCTCACCTGCTAGTCCAGTTCGTTATCGAGATCGTTATTGCCAGCCGCCGCAGCAGGTGCACCGGCTACGCGGTTATATTTCGGGCTCAGCTGAATGTAGAGGATGGCCATGACTGCGCCAATCACACCCAGAGCAACCAGGTTGAAGTTAGTAAATGCCGCGGTGACGAAGCCGAGGTAGAAGAATGGCATCAGATAGCCTGCGCGCATCATGTTGATGACCATCGCATAACCAACCACTACGATCATACCGCCTGCGATGTTCAGACCGCCGGTTACGACTTCCGGAATGGCGTTAAGCATGCTCTGAACTTCACTGGTACCAACAGAAATCGCTACGATTACCGCCGGGATAGCGATACGCATAGCCTGCAGGAACAGAGAGGATACGTGCAGCCAGGAGAGCGCCGTCAGGTTACCGTTTTCGGCCGCCTTATCCGCTGCGTGCTGGAATGCTACGGTGATAGTACGAACGATAATGGTCAGTACCTGGCCTGCTGCTGCCAGTGGGATAGCCAGCGCGATACCGGCACCAATGCTTTGGTGACCCGCGATAACCAGAACGGTAGAGATAATTGAGGCCAGCGCGGCATCTGGTGCAACCGCAGCACCGATGTTCATCCAGCCCAGGGCGATCATTTCCAGGGTACCACCGATGATGATACCGGTTTTCATATCCCCGAGAACGGCGCCAATCAGCGTACAGGCCACCAACGGACGGTGGAACTGAAATTCATCGAGTACCGACTCCATACCCGCGATACATGCGACGATGAACACCAGCACAATCTGAAGAGTGGTAATCTCCATTGTACTTCTCCTATTGCTATACAGACTTAAGTGTGAAAACTAAGTAAATGCCAGGGAATTATTTCACCTTGGCAATCAAATCCATCATTTTCAGTTTCTGATCGGTAGAAACCTTACGGGCCTCAAGCTCAATACCGCGTTCGTTGAGTTTCTTGAAGGCTTCGATGTCTTTGTCATCGACAGAAATTGCGTTGTTTACCTGCGTTTTACCCTGACGGAAAGCCATACCGCCAATGTTTACGGAGGTAATTTTCACACCACCTTCAACGATACGTTCTACGTCGGTTGGGTTGGTGAACAACAGCATCACACGCTCACCTGCATATTTCGGGTTGTTGTAGACGCGGATCATTTTCGCGACATCAACCACATGCGCCGTCACACCCGGAGGTGCTACCTGAGTCAGCAGCGTTTTACGCACGGTATCGGCGGCAACTTCATCACTGACGACGATAATGCGCGTTACGTTGGTTTCTTTGGTCCAGCGAGTTGCCACCTGACCATGGATTAAGCGGTCATCAATACGCGCCAGGCCGATCTGCATATAATCGTTCGGTCCCATCGGTTTCGCGGGGGTTGCTGCTTTCGGTGCCGCGACGGGGGCAGGAGCGGCTTTTTCCACCGGTTTTGCTTTCAGCGCTTTCACGCCTTCGCTACCGGTTTCAACGGCCAGTGCCACTAATTCATCGAAGCTCGGGTTGTCATCACGCGCCATGAAGGTCTCAACCAGCATGGGAATGTTCACACCGGCGATAACTTCGTAATGCTCTTTATCGACGACAATGCGGCTCGCAGCGTTAAACGGGCTGCCTCCCCATGTGTCAACGAGAAACAGCACGCCTTTACTGGTATCGAGTTTTGCTAACTGAGCGTTGTACTTTTCGATCAGCGTTTCGGCATTTTCGCCTGGAACGAAATCGATCCAGCCGACGTTTTCCTGCTCGCCTAACAACATTTCTGCCGTCTTAAGTAACTGCTCTGCAGCCCAACCATGTGTGCCTATTACAATAGCAATGGTCACTTGCTACCTCCTTTATTATCGTTAACACATCAACGTGAAGATGTATTTGAATCGTCGTCCGCAATCGAATCGATTCAGATAAGGGTTACAAAGAAAAACCTATGATTTTCGTGAATTATTTTAGATATCGAAAAAAATATTTTATGTGATGAAGATCCGTAATTTAACTTCCGATGAAAAGAAATTTCGAAGGGTGAAATATCTCCGAAACAACTTATTGCAAAGGAAGGTAAATCTTTGCTAAAAACCGGTTGTCTCTGTTATGTTTAGCGTCTGTTTAATTACTCAGGAGTATAGGGCAGTAGCCCACCATATGGATCGTCACCGACGTCATTTCACCTTCAGGCCGTATCAAGCCTGTCAGATTGGCACTTTTTGCCACAAATTTTCTCTGCATATCGCTTTAACGCCTGAGATCCTCAGCGCGCAGTTTGGTCATTCCTTAAGCAGGAGCTTGTCATGGAATTATTAATGGACCCGCAGATTTGGGTGGGTTTGCTCACGCTTGTCGTTCTCGAAATTGTTCTGGGTATTGATAACCTGGTCTTCATTGCGATCCTGGCTGATAAGCTGCCGCCGAAACAGCGAGATAAAGCGCGTTTAATCGGTTTGTCACTGGCACTGATTATGCGTCTGGGCCTGTTGTCCGTGATTTCGTGGATGGTGACGCTGACAAAGCCGCTGTTTACGGTAATGGACTATGCGTTCTCGGGGCGCGATCTGATTATGCTGCTGGGGGGTATCTTCCTCTTGTTCAAGGCTACGACAGAGCTGCATGAGCGGCTGGAAAACCGTGAACATGATACCGGGCAGACGAAAGGGTATGCGAGCTTTTGGGTTGTCGTGACGCAGATTGTCATCCTCGATGCGGTGTTCTCGCTGGATGCCGTGATTACGGCGGTCGGCATGGTCAACCATCTGCCAGTGATGATGGCGGCAGTAGTGATTGCCATGGCCGTGATGCTGCTGGCCTCTAAGCCGCTGACACGATTTGTGAACCAACACCCGACGGTGGTGGTGCTGTGTCTGAGCTTCCTGTTGATGATTGGTCTGAGCCTGGTTGCCGAAGGGTTTGGCTTCCATATTCCGAAAGGTTATCTGTATGCGGCGATTGGTTTCTCGATCATCATCGAGCTGTTTAACCAGATTGCCCGTCGTAATTTTATTCGCCACCAGTCGACGCTGCCGCTGCGTGCACGTACTGCCGATGCAATCCTGCGTCTGATGGGCGGTAAACGTCAGGCCAGCGTGCAGATGGAATCCGATAACCCGGTGCCGGTTCCTGTCCCGGAAGGCGCGTTTGTGGAAGAAGAACGCTATATGATCAACGGCGTCCTCTCCCTGGCGTCGCGTTCGTTACGCGGCATTATGACGCCACGTGGTGAAATCAGCTGGGTTGATGCCGACCTGAGCGTGGCGGAAATTCGCGAGCAGTTGCTCTCTTCACCTCACAGCCTGTTCCCGGTGTGTCGTGGCGAACTGGATGAGATCATCGGTATCGTGCGTGCTAAAGAGCTGCTGGTGGCGCTGGAAGACGGTGTGGATGTGGCGGCGATTGCCTCTGCTTCTCCGGCTATTGTTGTTCCGGAGACGCTGGACCCGATCAATCTGTTAGGCGTACTGCGTCGTGCCCGCGGTAGCTTCGTTATCGTCACTAACGAGTTTGGCGTAGTACAGGGTCTGGTCACGCCGCTGGACGTATTAGAAGCCATTGCCGGTGAATTCCCGGATGCCGATGAAACACCTGAAATTATTGCTGATGCAGGTGGTTGGTTGGTCAAAGGCGGTACCGATCTGCATGCGTTGCAACAGGCGCTGGACGTGGATACGTTAGTGAATGAAGACGAAGACATCGCCACGGTGGCAGGTTTAGTCATTGCGGCTAACGGCCATATTCCACGTGTAGGTGATGTTATCGAAGTCGCACCGCTGAGCATTACGATTGTCGAAGCGAATGACTATCGTGTGGATTTAGTTCGCATTGTTAAAGAACAACCCGCTCACGACGAAGACGAGTAACCGGGTTTAGCGAAACGGCATGACGGGCATACTGTGTCGCCCGTTATGTCGGGTGGGCGGCGGCGTGCTGCCCGCCAGCCATTTTGGGAAATCACGCAGCGGCATTGGCTTTGCGTACAAAAAACCTTGCAACAAATGTACGCCGTGTCGGCGCAAATGCTGAGCCTGCGCCTGGGTTTCAACGCCTTCCGCCACCAGTTCTATATTCAATTTTTTCCCCAAAGCGATAATGATGTCTGTGACGGTTGAGTTCACGGCGTCTGTTCCTATGGCCGAAGTAAATGATTTATCGATCTTCAGCACATCCGGGCGTAGTTTTTCCAGCCAGGAGAGCGAGCTGTTACCGGTACCGAAATCATCAATCGCCAGTTTTACGCCAAGCCGATTTAATTCGCGTACGACCCGATAATCCACATCCAGTAACGCATCGCGTTCGGTCAGTTCGATAACCAACTGCTGGATTGGGTGCTGGCTGAACCAGTACTGATTAAGATCTTTTAGCAGCGTGCCGTTACGAAAATGGCTGGCGGCGACATTAATCCCAATATGAAACTGACTGCTCATCGGGAAAACGTGTCTTTGCTGAATGGTTTCTGCGATGACATGACGGGTTAGCGGCACAATCAGGTTGTGCTCCTCAGCGATGGGAATAAACACTTCCGGAGAGATCCAACCCTGGCGTGGGTTATTCCAGCGTAGAAGAATCTCCACGCCCATGCATTGCTGGGTTTGCGCATTAAGCAGCGGCTGGCAAAATAGCTCGAATTCCCGAGCAGCAAGGGCCAGATTAATCTCCCAGGAAAAACTCATTCTGCTGGCGGTCGCCAGCCATGCCAGGTAACCCACTAATAAACTTAGGATCACCGCCAGCGGCAGCTGTGTTGGCAGATGTTTAATCGCCAGTTCACTGGGACCGGGGCCGGTGACGCTAATGGTAAACGGGAAATGTTGAGATGACAGCTGGTAGCGTTTTTCATCATTTAGCTTAGGCAGAGTATCGACCACACCTTGATCATACAGTAGATGCCGATTACCAACGGTTAAGCTGGCATCGGTGATCTGCGGCGGCTGGGGTTCAAGCAACATAGACGACAATAAATCAATATTGACGATTTCCAGCACGCCATCTTCACCATCAGCAGAGGACGGGTACCACTGCGTCAAAATCGGACTCCCTTTAATCAGCGAATGGTCAGTAGACAGCAGCAGTTGCGGTTCCCGGCTGGGTAATTCGGGCTGTAGTTGACGAATGGGGACATTGCGATACCCAAAAATGCTGGAGCAATAGAGGATCCCGCTTTGAATCAGATTAATAGAACGCACCGTTTGCAGTCTTGCGGCATGTTTGCTTAAGGGTAAACGCGCCACTGAGCAGGGGAGGCCAATTAACGGCAGCAATACATCACGTCCGGTCTGCAAGGGTAAAAGCACGTCATCCAGTTCTTCTACAGCATGGTTGGCAAAGGTGACGATATTTCGGTGATTTAAATTACGCTCCGAAATAAATCGGACAGTTAATGTGAGGATGAGCGTCAGTAGTGCACATACTGTGCAGACGATTAAGCGATTCCGGCGATAATTTTTAATGATCCGTTGTGCTGTTTGCATGCGGGCCGCCCGATAAGCCGTTGGTCACAGAAGCCAACAGCAACAGAGCAAGTGTAGTGGGGAAAATTACAGTAGACGAGGGAGAGGGGGCAAATTCGCCCATCCGTCGCAGATGGGCGAAAATTAAGTATTAGTCACATTGAACTTTGATTGCCAGGCCACCGCGTGACGTTTCGCGGTATTTGGCGTTCATGTCTTTACCTGTTTCGTACATGGTCTCAATGACTTTATCCAGCGAGACGCGCGGCGCGCTGGTACGGCGCATTGCCATACGCGCAGCGTTGATCGCCTTCACTGAAGCAATGGCGTTACGCTCAATGCACGGAACCTGTACCTGACCGGCAACCGGATCGCAGGTTAAGCCGAGGTTATGTTCCATGCCGATTTCGGCAGCAACACACACCTGCTCAGGGCTCGCGCCCAACAGTTCAGCCAGACCCGCGGCAGCCATGGAGCAGGCTACGCCCACTTCACCCTGACAACCTACTTCTGCACCAGAGATTGAGGCGTTCATTTTGTACAACGCGCCAATTGCACCGGCCGCCAGGAAATAGCGGGTATAGATATCCGGGCTGACGGACTCGATGAAATGATCGTAATAGGCCAGTACCGCAGGCACGATGCCGCAGGCACCGTTGGTTGGCGCTGTCACTACGCGACCGCCTGCGGCGTTTTCTTCGTTAACGGCCAGCGCGAACATGTTAACCCAGTCGATCACGTTCATCGGATCGTTGGACAGCTTATCGCTGGAAACCAGCATACGACGCAGAGCTGAAGCACGACGAGGAACGCGCAGCGGACCCGGCAACACACCTTCGGTGTTCATGCCACGATCGATACAGGCCTGCATGGTTTGCCAGACGTGGCCAAAGTACTCTTCAATCTCTTTTTTGCTGTGCAGAGCAAGTTCGTTCTGCATCGCCATGCCAGAGAGAGACAGGCCGGTGCTGCTGCAGTACTCCAGCATTTCAGTCGCGGATTTGAACGGATAAGGCACGCTGACCTCGCCCGCGGCATCCTGACCAAAATGTTCTTCATCAACGATGAATCCACCGCCGATTGAGTAGTAGGTTTTGCTATAAATGACGGTTTCGCCATTGTACGCATGGATCTGCATTCCGTTTTCATGCAGCGGCAGGTTGCCGTTGTGAAAACGCATCCCGTCATTCTGCGGGAAATCCACTTCGTGCTGACCCTGCGCAAGCAGCAGGCGTCCACGCGTTTCTACGTCGCGGATAAATCCGGGGATGCTATCAATATCCACGGTAGCAGGCTCATTGCCTGCCAGACCCATAATAATGGCGATATCGGTGTGGTGACCTTTACCCGTGAGCGACAGTGAACCATACACGTCGACGGCGACACGAGTAACGCTGTCCAGTAATCCTTTTTCGACCAGGTCATCGACGAACTGTTTACCCGCCTTCATAGGCCCTACGGTATGGGAAGATGAGGGACCAATCCCCACCTTAAACATGTCGAATAGACTAATCACGATAATACTCCTACAGGGCGACTGGGCTTTCCAGTAACGATGTTATAACTGCGCATAGTGTAAGAGGGAACGCGGCGATCGGCTTAACTATTCACATGAATTAAACTAATAGATAACCGCGGTTTTACTAATGTTGTGACCTGAGTTTCAAGTTGTCTATGGCGCGCGTAAAGATAAGTATAGTCAGGGCTTGACGCCAATTTGCAGCGCCAGCTCACGAATTATTCCGGCAGTCATTCCCCAGACGAAATATTGCTCATACCAGGAAAGCCATACGCGATGTGAATCGCCACGACGGTAAATATCCAACGGGTGGTAACGACCTAAATGCAGGGCCTGGGCCAGCGGCATTTCGAACACTGCTGAAACTTCATCTTCACTGGCGCGATACGGCAGATTAGGCGGGATAATGCCTACCACTGGGGTGACCTGGAAACCGGTCACGCTGTCGACCGGCGGCAGAACGCCGATCACTTCTACGCATGAAGGTGGGATCGCCACCTCCTCCTGTGCCTCGCGAAGGGCGGCGGCAATTAACGAGGCATCACTGCTATCCACCGCCCCACCGGGGAAGGCGACCTGTCCGGCGTGCTTGCGTAGGTGAACGGAACGCTGGGTTAACAACAACCCCGGCTGTGGACGACGCACGACGGGGATCAGTACGGCGGCCTGGCGCTGGTTTAACGCGGCATGATTGACCTGCGGGCGCAGGAGTTGAAAGCGCGATAAGAAATCATCAAGCGTCAGGCTGCTGTATTCCACGTCTCAGTTCTCCAGTTGGTGCAAAATACGATTCACTTTATCAAATGTTTCCTGATATTCAGCGTCTTCCTGACTGTCCGCCACTATGCCGCCGCCAGCGGAACAATAAATTTGCCCGTTTGTGGCTGTCAGCGTGCGAATGGTGATGCTGGTATCCATATTGCCGCAAAAACTCAGATAACCGATGCTGCCACACCAGGCATTACGTCTTTGTGGCTCCAGTTCGTCAATAATTTCCATCGCCCGCACTTTCGGCGCACCGGTAATAGAGCCGCCGGGGAAGGCTGCGCGTAGCAGATCGGTGGCGTGTAATGACTCTGGCAGACGTGCGGTAATGGTGCTGACCAAATGATGAACGGCAGGGAACGGTTCTACGACAAACAGCTCCGGAACCTGTACCGAACCCGGTACGGCAACGCGGCCAATATCATTACGCATCAAATCGACGATCATCAGGTTCTCCGCACGATCCTTCGGCGAATTCGCCAGCCGCCGGGCCTGCTCACGATCGGCATCGGCATCTTCAAGCCTGGGCAACGTACCTTTAATAGGACGCGTCTGGATATGCTGATTCTCCAGCAGAATAAAACGTTCCGGCGAAAGACTGAGGATAACGCCTTCCTCAAGACGAATAAACGCGCTGAACGGGGCGCGGTTAGCGTGATTGAGTTTGACGAATGCCTGCCACTCATCCCCCTCGTAATGCGCTTGAAAACGCTGCGCGAGGTTGACCTGGTAACAATCGCCGCTGTGCAGATAGCCCTGCACCTGGCGGAATTTTTCGCCGTACCGGGCGCGGCTCATATTGGACTGCCACGCTGAGGTCAATGTAAACGGCTCAGGCGTTGGCGGTTGTTGCGCGTCGAGCCATTTCAGGCGAGCCTCGACATCGGTATGGCTGAGCAGGGATACAGTCTGCAACTGGTGATCGACAATCAGCGCCCAGTCGTAAATGCCAACGGCCATATCCGGTAGCGTAATATCGCGCTCAGCAATAGTCGGCAGAGATTCAAAGCGTCGGCCAAGGTCGTAGCCAAACAGACCTAACGCGCCGCCCTGAAACGGCAGATCCGGGTGATACTCGGGGTGAATCTTGTGTGCAGCTAGCACGGAATGTAATACCGTCATTGGATCATCAAGCGAGCGCGTGATTGCGTGCCCGTTCTGCACTACGGTCTCTTCAGCACGTGTAACCAACGTGGTGACGGGGTCAGCCACCAGAATATCAAAGCGGTTATGCGGATGGTCGGCTTGACCTGAATGCAACAGCATCGCCCAAGGCAGATGGCTTAATGTCGAAAAATAGCGTTCAGCGGCGTCCTGACGCCAGGGTAATGTGATTACTGCGGGAGATAACGTCTTCATCAGTCCTGACTCGTTGCTACTCTACTGGCTAACTGCCCGGTAGCATGAAATAATTAGCGCAGACAATTTAGCAGGAGTTAACAATGTTTGCAGGTTTACCTTCACTCAGTCATGAGCAGCAGCAAAAAGCGGTAGAGCGTATTCAGGAGCTGATGTCACAGGGGATGAGCAGCGGACAAGCCATTGCTCTGGTTGCTGAAGAGTTACGCGCCAGTCATACCGGTGAGCGGATCGTGGCGCGTTTTGAAGATGAAGACGAATAACGCCGCTTAAACTGCAGCGATTATCTTAATCTCAACTTTGTATTTCGGGTTCATCAATCCGGCCTGAACGGTACAACGTACCGGCGCGTGGCCAGCAACGACCCACGCGTCCCAGGCTTTGTTCATGGCGGCAAAATCGTTTTTGTCTGCCAAAAACAGGGTGGCATCAAGAATACGTGACTTGTTGCTGCCTTGTTTTTCCAGCACCGCATCAATTTGCGCCAGCGTATTTGCCGTCTGCTCAAAGGCGTCTGCATCCAGATTTTCCGGCACGCCGGTGTAATACAGCGTGTTGTTGTGGATTACCACGTCGGACCAACGCGCTTCGGCATCAATGCGCACAATCGTCATAAATCATTCCTCGTTTACGTTTTTTCATAATAGCTTTGGGTTGCGCCAAGACTGCCATAATGTTGTGCCCACGTCACCTCTTCAACTGGCGAAAGACCCGCTGGCCTGACATAATCCCTGTTCAAATGAACAGGGGGCAGTGTGACGGACGATTTTGCAGCAGACGGTCAGTTGGCTAAAGCGATACCGGGTTTTAAACCGCGAGAACCACAGCGGCAGATGGCCATCGCCGTCAGTCATGCCATCGAAAAATCACAACCGCTGGTGGTAGAAGCCGGAACCGGAACGGGTAAAACCTACGCTTATCTTGCTCCAGCGCTGCGTGCCGGAAAGAAGGTCATTGTCTCCACGGGCTCGAAGGCGTTGCAGGATCAGCTATACAGCCGCGACCTCCCGACCGTCGCTAAAGCACTGAAGTTCACCGGTAAACTGGCGCTGCTGAAAGGGCGTTCAAACTATCTGTGCCTCGAACGTCTCGAACAGCAGGCGCTGGCGGGTGGCGACTTGCCGGTACAAACGTTAAGCGACGTCATTCTGCTGCGCTCCTGGTCAAATCAAACCCTTGATGGGGACATCAGCACCTGCGTCAGCGTGGCGGAAGACTCGCAGGCCTGGCCGCTGGTGACCAGCACTAATGACAACTGTCTGGGCAGCGACTGCCCGCTGTATAAAGAGTGTTTTGTCGTTAAAGCGCGTAAAAAAGCGATGGATGCGGATGTTGTCGTGGTTAACCATCATCTGTTTCTCGCCGATATGGTGGTAAAAGAGAGCGGGTTTGGCGAACTGATCCCGGAAGCTGATGTGATGATCTTCGATGAAGCGCATCAGTTACCGGATATCGCCAGCCAGTACTTTGGTCAATCACTCTCCAGTCGCCAGCTGTTAGACCTGGCGAAAGACATCACCATTGCCTATCGCACCGAGCTGAAAGACACTCAGCAGCTGCAAAAGTGCGCCGATCGCCTTGCACAAAGCGCTCAGGACTTCCGCTTGCAGCTTGGTGAGCCGGGTTATCGCGGAAACCTGCGGGAACTGCTGGCCGACCAGCGCGTACAGCGCGCGTTTTTGCTGCTCGATGACACGTTGGAGCTGTGTTATGACGTGGCGAAGCTGTCTCTTGGGCGTTCGGCGTTGCTGGATGCCGCGTTTGAGCGCGCCACGCTTTATCGTGCGCGTCTGAAGCGCCTGAAAGAGATCAACCAGCCAGGCTTCAGCTACTGGTATGAATGCACCTCCCGCCATTTCACCCTCGCGCTGACGCCGCTTACGGTGGCGGATAAATTCAAAGAAGTGATGGAACAAAAGCCGGGCTGCTGGATTTTTACTTCCGCGACGCTGTCGGTAAACGATGACCTTCATCATTTCACTGCACGACTGGGTATTGAAGATGCCGAGTCGATGCTGCTGCCAAGCCCTTTTGATTACACGCGCCAGGCGCTGCTGTGCGTACCGCGTAATCTCCCGCAAACCAACCAGCCGGGGGCTGCACGCCAGTTAGCATCCATGCTGCGACCTATTATCGAAGCGAACAACGGTCGCTGTTTTATGCTGTGCACTTCGCACGCGATGATGCGCGATCTGGCGGAACAATTCCGCGCTACTATGACGCTTCCCGTACTGCTGCAGGGCGAAACCAGCAAAGGACAACTGCTACAGCAGTTTGTCAGCGCAGGTAATGCGCTACTGGTTGCCACCAGCAGCTTCTGGGAAGGCGTGGACGTGCGCGGCGATACCCTGTCGCTGGTGATAATCGATAAACTGCCGTTTACCTCGCCGGACGACCCGCTGTTAAAAGCCCGAATGGAGGATTGTCGACTGCGCGGCGGCGATCCGTTTGAAGACGTCCAGTTGCCGGATGCGGTAATCACCCTGAAGCAGGGTGTAGGGCGTCTGATACGTGATGCTGACGATCGCGGCGTGCTGGTGATTTGCGACAATCGTCTGGTTATGCGGCCATACGGCGCCACCTTCCTGGCGAGTCTTCCACCTGCTCCACGGACGCGTGACATTGCTCGCGCGGTTCGCTTTCTTGCCATACCAACGACTGAGTAATTTGTTACGGAGTGTGGTAAGATGCGCGCCAAATTTATTGATCTGATCACAAACACCCATGCGAATTCTGGCTATCGATACCGCCACAGAGGCGTGCTCTGTTGCCCTGTGGAATGACGGTACTATCAAGGCTCACTTTGAGCTTTGCCCACGAGAACACACCCAACGAATTTTACCGATGGTTCAGGAAATCCTGGCCGCTGGCGATCTCACGTTAACCGATATCGACGCCCTGGCGTTTGGTCGCGGTCCCGGCAGTTTCACCGGCGTGCGTATCGGTATTGGCATTGCTCAGGGGCTGGCGTTAGGCGCAAACTTACCGATGATCGGCGTCTCCACCCTGGCGACCATGGCGCAGGGCGCCTGGCGTAAGTCGGGCGCGACTCGCGTACTGGCGGCGATTGACGCGCGAATGGGCGAAGTCTACTGGGCCGAATATCAGCGTGATGACAACGGTAACTGGCACGGTGAAGAAACCGAAGCGGTGTTAACCCCCGAGCAGGTACATGAGCGTTTATTGCAGCTTTCTGGCGACTGGGTGACGGTCGGGACGGGGTGGCCGGCATGGCCTGAGCTTGGTAAAGACAGCGGTCTGACGTTCAGCGATGGTGACGTGCTGCTTCCAGCGGCTGAAGACATGCTGCCCGTCGCCACGCAAATGCTGGCTGCGGGTGAGACCGTAGCGGTCGAACACGCTGAACCGGTTTATTTACGTAACACCGTGGCGTGGAAGAAACTTCCCGGTAAAGAATGAATCTTAGTAGTAGAACCCCGGCTAAGACGTACAGTCGTCAGTGAACAGCATTGTGAACAGGCCGGGGCAGAAGCTAAGAAAAGGGAGTCACAATATGGCGGTGCAAAAGCAGTTAATAAAGGGTGTGTTGGCGGGGGCCTTAGCGTTAATGCTTAGCGGCTGCGTCACCATTCCGGATGCGATTAAAGGTTCGAGCCCGACGCCGCAGCAGGATCTGGTGCGGGTGATGAATGCGCCGCAGCTGTATGTCGGACAGGAGGCGCGTTTCGGCGGCAAAGTGGTGGATATTCAGAACCAGCAGGGAAAATCCCGTCTGGAAATTGCCACCGTTCCGCTCGATAGTGGTGCGCGTCCAGTGCTGGGTGAAGCCTCTCGCGGGCGGATATATGCTGATGTAAATGGCTTCCTCGACCCGGTGGATTTTCGCGGACAACTGGTCACCGTCGTCGGTCCGATTAGCGGTACGGTGGACGGAAAAATCGGTAATACGCCGTATAAATTCATGCTGATGCAGGTAACCGGTTATAAACGCTGGCATATTACTCAGCAGATTGTCATGCCGCCTCAGCCTATCGACCCCTGGTTCTACGGTGCGCGTGGCTGGCCTTACGGTGGCTACGGCGGATGGGGCTGGTACAATCCCGGCCCGGCACAGGTTCAGACCATAGTAACAGAGTAACTCTTTGTTTTATTGGTAAAAGAAACAGCGGCTCGTCCGCTGTTTCTGCATTAACGTGGATATAAGAAAAATAAATAGTGACGTGCTTCGCAACCTTGTCGTTGTGTAATAAACAAACTGGTACGCTGAGTTAATATTATGTTAACAGTTTGTTTATTGCCTGGGGTTGTGATGACGACGAATACGCATTTTAGAGGTGATGTATTGAAAAAGGTTTGGCTTAACCGTTATCCCGCTGGTGTTCCTGCGGAGATCAATCCTGACCGTTATCAATCCCTGGTGGAACTCTTTGAACACTCAGTAAGACGGTATGCCGATCAGCCCGCGTTTGTAAACATGGGGGAGGTGATGACCTTCCGCAAGCTTGAAGAGCGGAGCCGGGCATTTGCGGCCTATTTACAACAAGGCCTGGGGCTGAAAAAGGGCGATCGCGTCGCGCTGATGATGCCGAACCTGCTGCAATATCCGGTCGCACTGTTTGGGATTTTACGTGCCGGCATGATCGTCGTGAACGTTAACCCGCTTTACACGCCTCGCGAGCTGGAACATCAGCTCAACGATAGCGGCGCGTCGGCGATTGTCATCGTATCTAACTTTGCTCATACGCTGGAAAAGGTGGTCGACAAAACGTCTGTGCAACACGTGATCCTGACGCGTATGGGCGATCAGCTGTCGACCGCCAAAGGAACGCTGGTTAACTTTGTCGTCAAGTATATCAAACGGCTGGTGCCGAAATATAACCTGCCGGATGCCATCTCGTTTCGCAGTGCGCTGCAAAACGGTTACCGCATGCAGTATGTGAAACCCGAAGTGGTGTCGGAAGATCTGGCGTTCCTGCAATATACCGGCGGGACAACCGGCGTGGCGAAAGGCGCGATGCTCACGCACCGCAACATGCTGGCTAACCTTGAGCAGGTTCATGCTACCTACGGTCCGTTGCTGCATCCGGGTAAAGAATTGGTGGTGACGGCGTTACCGCTGTATCACATTTTTGCGCTAACGATGAACTGTCTGCTGTTTATTGAGCTAGGCGGTCAAAACCTGCTGATTACTAACCCGCGTGATATTCCGGGGTTGGTAAAAGAGCTGGCGAAGTATCCGTTTACCGCGATGACCGGCGTCAATACGCTGTTTAACGCGCTGCTGAATAACAAAGAGTTCCAGCAACTGGACTTCTCGTCACTGCATCTCTCGGCAGGTGGCGGAATGCCGGTTCAACAAGCGGTAGCTGAACGCTGGGTGAAGCTGACGGGGCAGTATCTGCTGGAAGGCTATGGCCTGACGGAGTGCGCCCCGCTGGTGAGTGTTAACCCTCACGATATTGACTACCACAGCGGAAGTATCGGTTTACCGGTTCCCTCCACTGAGGTCAAGCTGGTGGACGACAACGACAACGAAGTGCCACCGGGAGAACCGGGTGAGCTGTGTGTGAAAGGTCCACAGGTGATGCTGGGCTACTGGCAGCGACCAGACGCCACTGACGAAATCATCAAAGACGGCTGGTTGCACACTGGCGATATTGCGGTGATGGATGACGAAGGCTTTCTGCGTATTGTCGATCGTAAGAAAGATATGATCCTGGTGTCCGGCTTTAACGTCTACCCTAATGAAATTGAAGACGTGGTTATGCAACACCCTGGCGTGCAGGAAGTGGCTGCGGTTGGGGTTCCGTCCGGCAGCAGCGGTGAAGCGGTGAAAATTTTCGTGGTGAAGAAAGATGCCTCGTTAACCGATGAAGCGCTGGTCACTTTCTGTCGTCGTCACCTGACAGGCTATAAAGTACCGAAGCTGGTGGAGTTTCGCGATGAGTTGCCGAAATCTAACGTTGGTAAAATTTTGCGACGAGAATTACGTGACGAAGCGCGTGCCAAAGTGGACAATAAAGGCTGAGCGTTAAGTCAGCCAGTAGAAAACGCCGGGTAATCCGGCGTTTTTTTTGGCGCAAACCTAAGAGAGCACGATTTGAATTATCAAATGATCACCACGGACGACGCGTTGGCCACGCTGTGCGAAGCCGTCCGTGAATTTCCGGCGATAGCCCTGGATACAGAATTTGTTCGCACGCGTACCTATTATCCGCAGTTGGGGCTGATCCAGCTGTTTGATGGCAAACACGTTGCTCTGATTGATCCGCAGGGGATCACCGACTGGTCGCCGCTGCGCGATATTCTGCGTGATACTGCCATCACCAAATTCCTGCATGCGGGTAGCGAAGATCTGGAAGTGTTTCTCAACGCTTTTGGCGAACTGCCGCAGCCGTTGATTGATACACAAATTCTGGCTGCTTTTTGCGGTCGTCCGCTGTCGTGGGGGTTTGCCGCGATGGTGGAAGAGTTTACGGGGGTGGCGCTGGACAAAAGCGAATCCCGCACCGACTGGTTGGCCAGACCGCTGACCGAGCGTCAGTGTGAGTACGCGGCGGCTGATGTCTGGTATCTATTACCGATCACCACAAAACTGATGGTCGAAACTGAAGCCAGCGGCTGGCTGCCAGCCGCACTGGACGAGTGCCGCTTAATGCAGCAGCGTCGCCAGGAGGTTCTGGCGCCTGAAGACGCATGGCGCGATATCACTAACGCCTGGCAGCTGCGTACCCGTCAGTTGGCCTGCTTGCAACTGCTTGCCGACTGGCGACTGCGTAAAGCACGTGAGCGCGATCTGGCAGTGAACTTTGTGGTGCGTGAAGAACACCTGTGGTCGGTCGCTCGTTATATGCCAGGGAGTCTGGGTGAACTGGACAGCCTAGGCCTTTCCGGTAGTGAAATTCGCTTCCATGGCAAAACGCTGATTTCTCTGGTAGAAAAAGCGCAGGCTTTACCGGAAGAATCACTGCCACAGCCGCTGCTGAATTTGATGGATATGCCAGGATACCGCAAAGCGTTCAAAGCCATCAAGGCGCTGGTTGCCGAGGTGAGTACTGAGCATAATCTTAGCGTCGAACTGCTGGCTTCACGCCGTCAAATCAACCAGCTACTCAACTGGCACTGGAAATTAAAGCCGCAGCAGACCCTGCCGGAGTTGGTTTCCGGTTGGCGTGGCGAACTGATGTCCGATCGTCTCAACGCGCTGCTGCAGGAATATCCGCAGTAAGTCACCAGGCTCGCCGGGTTGCGCCATTGCTAACCCGGCCTGCGCAACGCTACAAATCAAGCACCAGGCGCTTACCTTTGGCGCGAGAGCAGCAAATGAGCATGCTCTGCTGGCTGGCTTTTTCGTCGTCGCTGAAATACTGATCGCGGTGATCCGCTTCCCCTTCAAGAATCGTTGTTTCGCAGGTGCCGCACACGCCTTCCCGGCACAGGCACTCAACGCGCGCGGCTTTGTTATTTTCGATAACCTGCAAAATGGTCATCTCTTCCGGGACCACAAACTCGCGTCCTGAACGCGCCAGCACCAGGGTAAAGGCATCGCCGCTTTTATCTTCCAGCGCAAATTGTTCGAAATGTAGCGTATTGCTGTCCAGTCTATGGAGGGAAGCCGCTTCTCTGACGGCATCGTTGAGCACTGCTGGCCCGCAGGTGTAAATATGTGTGCCGGGTTCGACATCGGCCAGCAGGCGAGATAAATCAAGGCGGGTTCCTGCGCTTGACAGATGCAGATGAATACGATCGACGCTGGGGTGCTGCAGGAGTTCGTCATAAAACGCGCAGTTGTCCTGACTGGGAGAGCAATAATGCAGTTGCCATTCTGCCTGAGAGTGTTCCAGCTCCGGGAGCTGCGATAAAAACGGTGTGATGCCGATACCTCCGGCAATCAACAGATGTTGTTGTGCCTGAGGGGCGAGGGCGAACAGATTGTTTGGTGTGGAGATCGTGAGCGTGTCGCCGGGTTTCACGTTTTGATGCAGATATCGTGAGCCGCCTTTGGACGCCTCTTCCAGTCGTACGGCGATTTGCCAGGCGCTGGTATCGAAGGGTGAACTCATCAGCGAGTACGCATTGCTGTATAGATTCTCGCCATCGCGCATCTGCACGATGATATGGCTGCCACCCTGAAACGCAGGCAACGGCTGGCCTGAGGTCGCCATTAGGGTGAAGCGTTTTACCTGCGCGGTAATCGTCTCAATCCGGCTGACCCGGACTTCTTGCATTTGATAATCAGACATTGCGGCACTCCCTAAAAAATCTGTCCGGCGCGGCTTAACGATGCGCCGGAACCTGTCGTTACAGCCTCTGGTTATTCCTGAAACACCTGCGCGACCAGATTATGGAAATGGGCAATGCCATGTTCGGAGATACCGCTGCCGCTGGTGTCGGCCATAATGCGGCCCTGACCGCGATACCCGCGCGATTTCAGCCCCTTTTGCACGCTTTCTACCAGACGTAAATCTTCAGGACGAAAGACGTTGCGATACCATTCGATCAGTTGTTTCTGCTCTTCGGTCAGCTCTTCGTTGGTGAAGTAAATGTCATAGTTTTGCAGCGTAGTTTCTGCATCCACTGGAAATTCATAGATAACGGTCATCATGCCTTTGATTGGCGTAACGTTGAACATGGTGCACGGCCACAGCCAGAAACCGTGGAAGGCGGCATCAACACCTTCATCGAACTTAAATGACTGCTCTGACGGTTTGGCGAAACCGTATTGTAGCGTCCAGTTGCCGTGCATAGTATGCCAGTAACGATCAACCTGAACCGAGTCGGAAAAACCAGGGTGAGCCGGGCCGCAGTGGTAGCACTCCAGATAGTTATCGACAATATTCTTCCAGTTGGCTGGAGTTCGGGTCGTAAAGCGCGCCGCCAGCTTCAGGTCATGCACATCAGGGCAGGCTTCGATAACTTTGTCTGCAAGACCTGGGAGTTGTTCTTCCACGCTGCCCGCGTTCGGATCCATGTTGATAAACACGAATCCGGCATACTCTTCCAGACGTACAGGTGTAAGGTGCGCTTTTTCGCTGTCGAAGTTGGCGACATTTTCGCAGTTACGCGCATGCGCCAGATTGCCGTCAAGTTTGAACGCCCATGCGTGGTAAGGGCAGGTAATTACATTTTTCGCTTTCCCTTCGCCGCTCAACAGCTGATGACCACGATGCGGGCAAACGTTGTAGAACGCGCGCAGCACGTTATCGCGACCCCGTACCAGCACGATGTTCTCGCCAATCACTTCCCGGGTAACATAATCATTGGGCTTTGCCAGCTCGCTACTGTGGGCGACGCAAATCCAGCTTTTAGCAAACACTTTCTCTTGTTCGTGCTCGAAGGCCTGATGGTCAGTATAGAACCGGGCAGGGATAGTCCAGGCGTCCTGCGGGTTGGCACAGAAATTTTGCGGCAGAATAAACTCAGGGCTCAGATTGCTCATTGGAATACCTTTAATTTGTGAGTAAGAGGATTTTTTACTGGCGCTTAATTGTCGCCTTTGAGTAATGTCCCGGCCGGTGGCGCAACGGGGGCGTTAACTGGCGTTTCGGGAAGATGACTTTCAATTTGATGCGCAGGAACGTGGGCATAGTCCTGCCGTACCCAACGAAGAAAACCGCCAACCTTCACCAACAGAATGGCGAGGAAGGGAAGTGCGGTCAGAACCACCGTGGTCTTCATGGTTTCCAGGGACGCGCCGGTGAATAAAATCGATAAGGGGATCAGAGTGATGACCACGCACCAGAACAGACGTAAGCTACGCTGCGGATCTTCCCCTTCCTGCAGGTTACGCGTGCTGGTGGCCGCCATGGTGTAGGCGACGGCATCCATATGCGAGGCGAGAAAAATAATCATGATCGCCAGATACGCCACCAGGAACAGTTTCCCGGCAGGCAACGACATCAACACTTGCTGTACGGCTGTTTCGCCGCCTAACGTGGCCATAACCTGCGGTACGTCGATCACACCGTTCACAAACTGGTGAATGGAGTAGCTTTCCATCACGCCAAAGAAGAACCAGCAGCCAACGGTACTACCTAAGATTAATGCCCAGATAACCTCTTTGATTTTGCGACCACGGGATACGCGAGTGACAAACATTGCCACGCCAGGGGTGTAGGAGATCCACCACAGCCAGTAGAACACCGTCCAGTTGCGGGTGAACTCACCGTTGCCAAGTGGATCGGTGAACAGGCTCATCTGCAAAAAGTTTTGTGTCGTCAGACCAATGGCGTTGATGATGTTATTGGTGATGAATTCGGTCGGGCCGACGATAAGCACCAGCAGCGGCAGTAAAAACGCCCCCCAACCGACCATTTTACTCAGGCGCTGCAAACCGTTATTGATGCCAATCCAGGAGCTAAGGCAGAAAATACCGCCAGAGAACAGGATCACAAACGCCTGAACGGTGAAGTTATCCGGTAAACCCGTGAGGGCAGACAAACCGCGGGTAAAAGTGGCGGCGGTGACAACCAGAGAGATGGTTAACGCACCAACTGTGGCGATTAGGAACATCAAATCAACCAGGCGGCCCCAGACGCCCTGCGGATGCACACCGGTGATAGCTGCGATAATTCCGGACAGGCTCAGCCCTTTGTTTTTCCGCACATGAAAGTGGTAGGCCATGGTTAATGAAGCAAGAGTGTAGGTTGCCCAGGCGCTGATCCCCCAATGGAAAAAGGAGTAGGGTAAGCTGTATTCCAGCGCTTTTTGCGAGTGCGGTGCAATATTCAGACCCGGGGTCTGGTAATAATAGGCCCACTCAGCAACGCCCCAGTAGAGCGTGGAGGAGCCTAGTCCGGCACAAATAAACATAAACAGCCAGGACAGCGTGCTGTATTCCGCTTTTCCTTCTCCCAGACGAATGTTGCCGTATTTGCTGGTGGCCAGCCAGACGACCAGACCCATCGCCATCAGAACGAGGATCTGCACGGCGGAACCCAGCATCCGGGTAACGCCGTTAAAAAGGGTATTTGCGACTTGTGCAGACTGCTGAGGGAAGAGACTAAGTGTGGCGGCGATGAAAAGAATAGCCACCAGACTGATGGCTATCAGCGGCATGTCTTTTTTCTTTACGTTGCTCAACATGGGATCTCCTGGGCACAGTTGCCCGCGTATGGCATTAGCCTGTCGTTGTTATCATGCTGTAGGGAATTAGTGATTTTGTATTTAACAATTTTATTATTTGTTCTTTACATGAATTAAACAATTGCCCGATACGTGAAGCAATAAAACACGGAACGGAAATAATAAAAGGTGAATTGGCGCAGGTTTTTGGCGACATAAAACGCATAAAAAAGCCGCGTCAGTGACGCGGCTCATATTTCGTGGTTTGACCTCTAACGCAGTGCCTGAGCGATGGCTTCACCTACCTGTTGGGTGGTGGCGTTGCCTTTCATATCTGGCGTTTTCGGGCCGCTGGCAATAACCTGTTCAATTGCTGCCAGAATACCGTCGTGGGCGGCTTTATAGTTGGCATCACCGTTGCCAAGGAAGTCGAGCATCATGGCGCCAGCCCAGATAGTCGCTATAGGGTTGGCGATGTTCTTGCCGTAGATATCGGGGGCCGAACCGTGTACTGGCTCGAACAGGGACGGGAAGGTGCGTTCCGGGTTTAAGTTGGCTGAAGGCGCAATGCCAATCGTTCCGGTACAGGCTGGACCCAGATCGGAAAGGATGTCACCAAACAGGTTGGAGGCAACCACCACGTCAAAACGCTCCGGCTGCATCACAAAGCGGGCGCAGAGTATATCAATATGCTGTTTATCCCAACGGATCTCGGGATAGTTAGCCGCCATTGCTTCCACGCGCTCGTCCCAGTACGGCATGCTGATGGCCAGTCCATTGGATTTAGTCGCCGAGGTCAGGGTTTTGCGCGGGCGGTTTTGCGCCAGCTCGAAAGCGTAACGCAATATACGATCCACGCCGCGACGGGTGAAGACCGACTCCTGGATAACCACTTCGTGTTCTGTACCTTCGCTTACGCGTCCGCCGAGTGAAGAGTATTCTCCCTCGGTGTTCTCGCGCACCACATAGAAATCAATGTCGCCAGGCTGCTTGCCTGCCAGCGGGCAAGGTACGCCTGGAAACAGGCGTACCGGGCGCAGGTTGACATACTGGTCGAATTCGCGGCGAAACTTAAGCAGTGAACCCCATAATGAGATGTGGTCCGGTACGGTTTCCGGCCAGCCAACGGCACCAAAATAGATAGCATCGAAGGATTGTAACTGCTCATGCCAGTCATCCGGCATCATCTTCCCGTGATGGGCGTAGTACTCGCAGCTGGCCCATTCCATTTGCTCAAAGCTGAGTGACAACCCCCAACGCTCGGCGGCTGCCTGCAACACCTGAATGCCTTCAGGCAGGACTTCTTTACCAATGCCATCTCCGGGGATAGCGGCAATACGACAGGTTTTCTTCATAGCAGCTCTCACTTGTACGCCATCAAAATTGACTTTCCCCGTATCCTATAATTGACTGATTAATAGTTAATCCCCCTAACTGGTGAAACATAAAACACAGATCATGAATAATCTGCCGCTGTTAAATGATTTACGCGTCTTTATGCTGGTTGCCCGTCGTGCGGGATTTGCCGCCGTTGCCGAAGAGCTGGGCGTATCTCCGGCTTTTATCAGTAAGCGCGTTGCCCTGTTGGAACAAACGCTGAACGTGGTGCTGTTGCACCGAACAACGCGGCGCGTAACCATCACGGAAGAGGGGGAGCGGATCTACGAATGGGCACAGCGGATCCTGCAGGATGTCGATCAGATGATGGACGAGCTGTCCGATGCCAGGCAGATCCCGCAGGGGATGCTACGAATTATCAGTAGCTTTGGTTTTGGCCGCCGGGTGGTCGCTCCGGCGCTGTCTGCGCTGGCAAAAGAGTACCCGCAGTTAGAACTGAGGTTCGATGTTGAAGACCGTCTGGTAGATATGGTCAATGAGGGCGTCGATCTTGATATTCGTATCGGGGATGATATCGCGCCGAACCTGATTGCCCGCAAGCTGGCGACTAACTACCGTATTCTGTGCGCCTCGCCGGAATTTGTGGCGCAGCATGGAGTGCCGAAACAACTGAACGATCTTTCTACATTTCCCTGCCTGGTTATTAAAGAACGCGACCATCCGTTTGGTATCTGGCAAATGCGTAATAAAGAGGGCGCACACTCAATAAAGGTTACGGGGCCGCTGTCGTCTAACCATGGCGAAGTGGTACATCAATGGTGTCTGGATGGGCAGGGAATTGCTTTGCGTTCGTGGTGGGACGTTTGCGACAACATTGCCAGCGGACATCTGGTGCATATATTGCCTGAGTATTATCAACCCGCCAATATATGGGCGGTTTATGTCTCCCGGCTGGCGACGTCGGCAAAAATCCGTATTACGGTTGAGTATTTGCGCCGCTATTTTGCCGAAAACTACCCAAAGTTTACTTTGGAATAAATGCTCGATAGGTTAGTCAGAGATAGAAAATAAAAAAGGCAGAATAATCTGCCTTTTTCGTAACCATGATTTAGCGACAAAAGAGCTTATTTAGACTCTTCCGCTTCAGGTAATGTCACGTTAAGTTCGAGGATCGAAATATCGCCGTCTTTTTGTTCAAGTTGTACCGTGACCATTTCGGGATCAATTTGTACATACTTGCAGATAACGTCGAGAATATCCTTGCGCAGCTGCGGTAAATAATGTGGCTCGGCGTCACTACGACGACGTTCCGCAACAATAATCTGCAGTCGCTCTTTAGCGATGTTCGCTGTGCTCTTTTTCCGCGAGAGAAAAAAATCCAGTAATGCCATAACTTATCCTCCGAACAGGCGTTTGAGGAAACCTTTCTTCTCTTCTTCAATGAAGCGGAAAGGACGTTCTTCTCCCAACAGACGGTCTACGGTATCAGCATAGGCTTTACCGGCATCAGCATTGATGTCGAGAATAACCGGCTCACCCTGGTTAGACGCGCGCAGGACTGACTGATCTTCAGGAATCACGCCAACCAGCTTGATTCGCAGAATTTCCAGTACGTCTTCCATGCTCAGCATGTCACCTTTATTTACGCGGCCAGGGTTGTAGCGCGTAAGCAGCAGATGCTCTTTAATTGGATCTTCACCGTTTTCCGCGCGACGAGATTTCGACGCCAGAATACCCAGAATACGGTCAGAGTCACGTACAGAGGAGACTTCCGGGTTGGTGGTAATAATCGCTTCATCGGCAAAATAGAGGGCCATCAGCGCACCGGTTTCAATACCCGCCGGAGAGTCGCAGACGATGAAGTCGAATTCCATCGTTTTCAGATCGTCCAGAACTTTCGCGACGCCTTCACGCGTCAACGCGTCTTTATCACGAGTTTGTGAGGCCGGAAGAATAAAGAGATTTTCGGTACGCTTATCTTTGATTAGCGCCTGATTTAACGACGCATCGCCCTGAATAACGTTGACGAAGTCGTAAACGACACGGCGTTCACAACCCATAATCAGATCAAGATTACGCAGGCCGATATCAAAATCAATAACGACAGTTTTCTTTCCCTTCTGGGCCAAACCTGTAGCGATGGCCGCGCTGGAGGTGGTTTTGCCAACGCCCCCTTTACCCGAAGTAACAACAATAATGCGTGCCATAGAAATTCCTTGTTAAAAAGGGATCAATTCAACGGTTGAACTGTCAAAGCGTTTTCTGCTAATTGCAGACGTGCCGCTTTGCCATAAAATTCTGCTGGGATTTTATCACTCAGCCAATAAACACCTGCGATAGACACTAGTTCTGCCGTCAGATGGGTACAAAAAATTTGCGCTTCCCTGTCACCGCTTGCGCCTGCCAACGCACGGCCTCTCATCATTCCATAAACATGAATATTGCCATCAGCGATAAGCTCTGCGCCTGCACTGACGTGGCTTGTAACAATCAGATCACATTGTGGTGCATAAATGCGCTGACCGGAACGAACCGGCACATTTATTAATCGTGTTTTTGTGATGGGAGTAACGTTTTGTGGCGGAGCGACGGGAGCCGGGGCCTCAACGGGCGCAGGACGAATAGCTTTTTCTTTACCTTCAGTCAGTAAAGGAAGACCCATTTCGTCGATTTCAGCCTTGAGTCTGGCGTCTTTGCATCCGCTAACGCCGATAATGCGCAATCCGGTAGACGCGACAACCTTCTGCAGCGCTGACCAGTTTACCGGGCTTTCAAGACCACTCACGTTAACCACTACGGGAGCATGTTTTAAAAAAGCAGGTGCCTGCGCGATTTTGTCTTCCAACGCCTGACGAATAACCTCGGGTTCTGCTTCATGTAAATGAACCACTGATAAGGTGAAGCTACTGCCTTTAAGCTCGATTGGCGTGTTTGACATCCTGGCCTTACTCAATTTGCTATTTATCATCCCCAGCGCGGGGTGATATTCCGAAGACTATAAGGCATGTTATAGTCAGTATTATATTGAGGCAAGCCACCATTCCGTGAATTCAGAGTAAAAGATATGTTTTGTGTGATCTACCGAAGCAGTAAACGTGACCAGACCTATTTATATGTCGAAAAAAAAGACGATTTCTCGCGAGTTCCTGAAGAACTGATGAAAGGATTTGGTCAGCCTACGCTGGCAATGATGTTGCCGCTTGATGGCCGTAAAAAGCTGGTTAATGCCGATCTGGAAAAAGTAAAACAGGCACTCACCGAGCAGGGCTATTATTTACAAATACCACCGCCGCCAGAAGATTTACTTAAACAGCATCTGGCCACGACGAAACAAAATACACCAGACGATAAACGTTAAACTGCATCCGGCAGCAGCACGCCCCATCGATGCAGTACCTGAAATTGATAACTACGTTAGGGGAAAGTAATGTATCAACATCATAACTGGCATGGTGCTCTGCTGGATTATCCGGTGAGTAAGGTGGTTTGCGTAGGGAGTAACTATGCCAACCATATTAAAGAGATGGGTGGAACGCCTCCGGAAGAGCCGGTGCTGTTTATTAAACCGGAAACCGCGCTGTGCGATTTGCGTCAGCCGCTGGTTATCCCATCTGATATGGGTTCGGTTCACCATGAAGTTGAGCTGGCTGTTTTGATTGGCGCGACCTTACGTCAGGCGACGGAAGAACATGTGCGAAAAGCCATCGCGGGCTATGGCGTCGCGTTGGATCTGACCCTGCGTGATATTCAGGGCAAAATGAAGAAGGCGGGGCAGCCATGGGAAAAAGCGAAGGGTTTTGATAACTCTTGCCCGCTGTCAGGGTTTATTCCGGTGGCGGAGTTTAACGGCGATCCACAGGATACGATGCTCGGATTAACGGTCAACGGTGAACAGCGTCAGCACGGCACCACGGCGGATATGATCCATCAAATCGTTCCTTTGATTGCCTACATGAGTCATTTCTTTACCCTCAAAGCGGGCGATGTTGTGTTGACGGGGACGCCAGCGGGCGTTGGGCCGTTAAACAGCGGTGATGAACTGGCTATCAGTTTTCATGGTCAAACGCTGACGACACGCGTGCTGTAATCTCTTCTTGCCGCCTTTTCGGGCGGCAAAACTTGCATCAGCGTGCCAGACTGGTTATAAGGTGCAGCTTTATTGCAATAGCGGATACCCTGATGAGCGACATACCTTTCTGGCAAAGTAAAACCCTGGATGAAATGACCGATGCCGAGTGGGAGTCATTATGTGACGGGTGTGGTCAATGCTGCCTGCATAAGCTGATGGATGAAGACACCGACGAAATCTATTTTACTAACGTCGCGTGTAAGCAGCTCAATATCAAAACCTGTCAGTGCCGTAATTACGAACGTCGATTCGAGTACGAGCCTGACTGTATCAAACTGACGCGCGATAATCTGCCTACCTTTGAATGGCTGCCGATGACCTGTGCGTATCGTCTGCTAGCTGAAGGTAAAGGGCTGCCGGAGTGGCATCCACTGCTGACGGGATCAAAAGCGGCGATGCACGGTGAACGTATTTCAGTACGTCATATTGCGGTGAAAGAATCGGAAGTGCGTGACTGGCAGGATCATATTCTGAACAAACCTTCATGGGCGGACTAAGCCGCCCATCGATTAGCAGGCGTTAAGGCTTAAGACTTTTTCGCCTGATACATCTCATCTCCATGGTTGTCATCTTCAACCCAGAAATTGATGTTGAATTGGGCGTCGTCGCTTAATTCAACGCGATGCCAATACTGCGGTGGACTGGTCGCAAACTGACCGGCATTAATCACCACTTTTACTTCAGGCTCTTTTGCGTCTTCATTGGCAAAGCCGTAATACGTTACCGTACCTTCCATCACACAAAGCTGGCCAAAAACGCCTGCTGCAGTGTTATGGTGAGAAAGCAGTGCTGCAGGGACGTTGTCTTTGGTAAAGAAGGGAGTAGAGCGTTTAACTTTCCAGTTTGCCGGGATGCGTAAATGGGACATAAGACATCTCCTTGGTGTGGCATCTATAAGATGTATTTAATATACATCTTATAGATGCCAGCAGGCAATGAATTTAAGGCAAAAAAAACGCTCCCGAAGGAGCGTCTCTATTAGCGACCGAAGAGGTCACGTTTTTTCGGCTTGAACGGCTGTGCTATCACCACCAGCACGGCGACCACCAGGTAGGCGGCGAAGATCCCCAACAGCCACTGCGGCATTTCCAGGGTTAAAAAAGACCACTGGCGCTCAGCACAGTCACCGGACGCTAAAAACACCTGCGGCAGCCATTTGTCCAGTGGCAGCCAGCTTGGGAAGCGTGCGGCAAAATCACAGGTCATAAACGGTGATGGGTGCAGCTGAATCATGGTGTGCTCATACGCTAACTGAAGTCCGCGCCAGGCACTGTAAATCCAGATTATCATCGCCACATAGCGCAGCGGTGTTTTTGGTGCGATAGCACCAACCAGCCCTGCACCCATCACGCCGAATAATGCGCTACGTTCGTAAATACACAACACGCAAGGTTTTAGCAGCATGACGTGCTGGAACCACAGCGCGACGAGCTCCAGCGCAAAGGCGGTTAACGCCAACAATAACCATGCTCCACGACCTCGGGAGCACTGGTTTAAAAATCGCAACATAATCATTTCCCTGCAACATGCGTAGAGACCGCAGTTTAAACCAATTCACTTTATGCGCCACTAGCGGGAATTGAAAATTTGCGTAATCGGATATTTATCATGCAAAAAGTCAAACCGGGCAGTGATTTGCCCGGTTAATTGTTATGAAAGTGTAGCTAACCAGCCCGTTTGAGTCATCCACTCGGTCACCGGTACCAGCGTGAACTCGACGCAAAGCAGACCGACAAGCGTCAGGACTAGAGTATAAGGCAGAGCCATCCACACCATGCGACCATAAGAGAGGCGAATTAATGGCGCCAGTGCAGAGGTCAGCAGGAACAGGAATGCGGCCTGGCCGTTTGGTGTGGCCACGGAAGGCAGGTTGGTCCCGGTATTGATTGCCACCGCCAACAGCTCATACTGGTTGAGACTGATAGTCCCTTGTTCCAGTGCGGCTTTGGCTTCGTTAATGTAAATAGTGCCGACAAAAACGTTATCAGAGATCGAAGACAGCAGGCCGTTGAAGAGATAAAACAGCGTCAGTTGAGCATGCTCAGAAGACTGCAAAACAAACTGAATTATCGGCGAAAAGAGCTGTTGATCGATAATCACCGCGACAATTGAGAAGAACACGGTGAGCAGCGCGGTGAAGGGTAGCGACTCGGTAAAGGCTTTACCTATCGCATGTTCGTCGGTGACGCCGGTCAACGAGGTTGCCAGAATGATGACCGACAAACCGATCAATCCGACTTCTGCCAGGTGCAGGGCCAAAGCAACGACCAGCCAGACGCCAATAATCGCCTGGACAATCAGTTTGATTTTGTCCTGACGGGTACGTTGTTGGCGGCTCTGATCGTCAAACTGTTGCAGGACATCACGGACGGTCTCCGGCAGCGTTTCGCCATAGCCAAACCAGCGTAATTTCTCGACCAGCACACAGGTTAACAGGCCGCAAATCAGTACCGGGACGGTGACAGGCGACATGCGCAGGAAGAAGTCGCCAAAATGCCAGCCAGCCGCTTTGGCGATAATCAGGTTTTGTGGCTCGCCCACCATGGTCATTACGCCGCCTAACGCCGTACCGACTCCCGCGTGCATCATCAGGCTACGCAGAAAACCCCGGAACTGCTCAAGAACGACCTTATTGTGCTGATCGATATGGCTGTCATCGAGCATGTTGTTGTCTTCCGCGCGGGAAGAGGCAACGCGATGATAGATGCCATAAAAACCGACCGCAACGCTGATTACCACGGCCACGACGGTCAGCGCATCAAGGAACGCCGAGAGGAAAGCGGCCGCAACACAAAATGCCAGCGACAGCAGCGTCTTGGAGCGAATAGTGAGCAGCAAACGCGTGAAAATAAACAGTAGCAACTGCTTCATAAAATAGATGCCTGCCACCATAAACATCAGCAGCAATAACACCTCAAGGTTTGCGGCAACCTCTTCACGAACATGCGTGGCACTGGTCATGCCAATAATGACAGCTTCGATAGCCAACAGCCCGCCCGGCAGCAATGGGTAGCATTTTAACGCCATCGCCAGCGTGAAAATGAACTCGGCCACCAGCAACCAGCCGGCGATAAAAGGATTGATGAAAAAAATAATCGGGTTAATGACTAAGAAGACAAGCAGTGCAAGTTTGTACCAGTCTGGTGATTGACCTAAAAAATTGCGCCACATCGCGCGGCCCCATGATAGCTCCATGGTGATTTCCCTACCTTTAAAAATGAAATCATGTTTTTATGTTTGACCGCAAAGCTTAGCGGGAGGAGGGAGTACAGGCAAGCTATTCACGAGACTGGCAAGGTTGGCTGTACTGTAGCGTTATTTGGAAAATGAAGCCTTGATCCACTTTTTCTTCATTGCGTCAGCTATCAGCTAAGATACCCATCTGGTATGATGTGTGTAACTATGTTTTGCTGTGTAATGGAATTTTTACTATGGTCATTAAGGCGCAAAGCCCGGCTGGGTTCGCGGAAGAGTACATCATTGAAAGTATCTGGAATAACCGCTTCCCACCTGGCACTATTTTGCCCGCTGAACGTGAACTCTCCGAACTTATTGGGGTGACACGTACCACGCTACGCGAAGTATTGCAGCGTCTGGCGCGAGATGGCTGGTTGACCATTCAACACGGCAAACCGACGAAGGTGAATAACTTCTGGGAAACCTCCGGGCTGAATATTCTTGAAACGCTGGCGCGTCTCGATCACGAGAGTGTCCCGCAGTTGATTGATAATCTGCTGTCTGTGCGTACCAATATTTCGACGATCTTTGTTCGTACTGCGTTTCGCCAGCATCCTGATAAAGCGCAGGAGGTTCTGGCGACGGCAAATCAGGTGGCTGACCACGCTGACGCATTTGCCGATCTGGATTATAACATTTTTCGCGGTCTGGCATTTGCCTCCGGCAATCCGATTTACGGTTTGATCCTTAATGGTATGAAAGGATTATATACCCGCATTGGTCGTCATTATTTTGCCAATCCGGAAGCGCGCGCGCTGGCGCTGAGCTTCTACCGTAAACTGTCAGAACTCTGCGAGCAGGGCGCTCATGAGCAGGTGTATGAAACGGTGCGCCGCTATGGTCACGACAGCGGCGAAATTTGGCATCGCATGCAAAAGAGCCTGCCGGGCGACTTAGCTATTCAGGGCCGTTAATCGCTCCATGCCGGATGGCGACGCCAAAGCGTCTTATCCGGCCTACAATACGTGCACTTCGTAGGCCGGATATGGTGTTTACACCGCCTCCGGTAATAAGATTTACAGACCGTTCATCCTTGGCGGGCAACGCTCCAACAGCTCCACGCTGCCATCTTCATTCTGTTGCTCCAGCATCACGTCAAAACCCCAAAGCCGGTGTACGTGCTTGAGCACTTCTTTGCGTCCTTTATCCAGCGGCGCGCGGTTATGCGGAATATAGCGTAAGGTGAGCGAACGGTCGCCACGCAGATCGACGTTCCAGATTTGAATATTCGGCTCCAGGTTGCTGAGGTTGTATTGCGACGACAACCTGTTGCGGATCTCACGATATCCTTCCTCATTATGAATCGCAGATATCTCCAGGTAGTTGTGACGATCGTCATCCAGCACGGTGAACAGACGGAAATCACGCATCACCTTTGGTGACAGGAACTGGCTGATAAAGCTCTCATCTTTGAAATCGCGCATCGCGAAATGCAGGGTTTCCAGCCAGTCAGAACCCGCTATGTCCGGGAACCAGTATTTGTCCTCCTCGGTCGGCGACTGACAAATACGTTTGATATCCTGGAACATGGCAAACCCCAGGGCATAAGGGTTTATCCCGCTATACCACGGGCTGTTGTAGGGCGGCTGAAATACCACATTGGTATGGCTATGCAGAAACTCCAGCATAAACCGTTCGGTGACTTTACCCTCATCATAAAGGTGGTTCAGGATGGTGTAATGCCAGAAAGTGGCCCAGCCTTCGTTCATCACCTGCGTCTGTTTCTGCGGATAAAAATACTGGCTGACCTTGCGTACAATGCGCAACACCTCGCGTTGCCAGGACTCCAGCAGCGGGGCGTTCTTCTCCATGAAGTACAGCAGGTTTTCCTGTGGCTCAGAGGGATAACGGCGGGCTTCCGCCACGGTTTTCTCTTCCTCTTTCTTCGGCAGCGTGCGCCACAACATATTCACCTGGCTTTGCAGATACTCTTCACGGCTTTTCTGACGGGCTTTCTCTTCCTGTAGGGAGATTTTTTGCGGGCGTTTGTAACGGTCAACGCCATAGTTCATCAGCGCATGGCAGGAGTCGAGCAGCTTTTCGACTTCATCCACGCCGTAACGCTCTTCACACTGGGTTATATAGTTTCGCGCGAAGATCAGGTAATCGACAATGGAACTGGCATCCGTCCAGCTTCGGAACAGGTAGTTGTTTTTGAAGAAGGAGTTGTGTCCGTAGCAGGCATGCGCCATCACCAGCGCCTGCATGGTGATGGTGTTCTCCTCCATCAGATACGCGATACACGGATTGGAGTTGATAACGATCTCATAGGCCAGCCCCTGCTGACCATGTTTATACAAGCGCTCGGTTTCAATAAACTTTTTACCAAACGACCAGTGAGGATAGTTGATCGGCATCCCGACGCTGGAGTAAGCGTCCATCATCTGTTCGGAGGTGATCACCTCGATTTGGTGCGGGTAGGTGTCTAGCCTGTAGAGTTTCGCCACGCGGTCTATCTCTGCCAGATAGACATCCAGCAGATCAAACGTCCAATCGGGTCCATCGCTTAACCGTGTGCTGTCCTTGTTCATGGAATCAATCGTAGCCATTCGCGCACCCTCATTGTTGGCGGCACTCTCTGTCTGGAGTACCTCATGTCAAGCATAGATCATGGTGTTAAAAAACGTGCTGCGGCAGAAATTTTTTCTTTGCGATTTCACGTTAGCGAGGCGTCGAAAAATGGCATGGCCGCAAAATTTTATGCTGGATAAAAATAACGCACAGCAGGAGATGCCAAAGCGGAGAGTCCCCAGCCATCACCGCTATATGTGAGGTAAGTCACCATAAAAAAGCCATATGTTGAATAATATTTTCAACTGAGTTATCAAGATGTAATTAGATGATTGTTCTTTTACTGTTAACGGAGTGGCTATGCGAGTTGTCATACTGGGAAGTGGTGTCGTTGGCGTGACCAGCGCCTGGTACTTAAGTCAGGCTGGACACGATGTCACCGTCATTGATCGTGAGCCCGGTCCGGCACTGGAAACCAGTGCGGCGAACGCGGGGCAAATCTCTCCAGGTTATGCAGCACCATGGGCGGCACCAGGCGTACCGCTAAAAGCAATTAAGTGGATGTTTCAGCGCCACGCTCCGCTGGCCGTCCGTCTTGACGGAACCCAGTTCCAGTTGAAATGGATGTGGCAGATGCTGCGCAACTGCGACACCAGCCACTATATGGAAAATAAAGGACGCATGGTGCGGCTGGCGGAATACAGCCGTGATTGCCTGAAAGCGCTGCGCGCCTCTACCGGTATCGAGTACGAAGGACGTCAGGGCGGAACCCTGCAACTTTTCCGTACTGCCCAACAGTATGAGAACGCCACTCGCGACATCGCCGTGCTCGAAGACGCTGGCGTGCCATATCAACTGCTGGAAGCAAACCGTCTGGCGGAAGTCGAACCCGCACTGGCAGAAGTGGCGCACAAACTGACCGGTGGTCTGCGCTTACCGAATGATGAAACCGGCGACTGCCAGCTGTTTACCCAGCGTCTGGCGCAGATGGCGGAGCAGGCAGGCGTTAAGTTCCGCTTTAATACCCCGGTCGATAAGCTGCTGAGCGATGGTGAGCAGATTTATGGCGTCCAGTGCGGCGAAGAGATAGTTAAAGCCGATGCCTATGTGATGGCGTTTGGTTCGTACTCCACGGCAATGCTGAAAGGGATCGTTGATATCCCGGTCTATCCGCTCAAAGGCTATTCGTTGACCATTCCGGTGGCGCAAGACGACGGTGCGCCGGTTTCTACTATCCTTGATGAAACCTACAAAATCGCTATTACCCGCTTTGACAATCGTATTCGCGTAGGCGGTATGGCGGAGATTGTCGGCTTTAATACAGAACTGCTACAACCTCGTCGTGAAACGCTGGAAATGGTCGTACGCGATCTCTTCCCGCGCGGCGGTCATGTGGAGCAGGCAACCTTCTGGACCGGACTGCGTCCGATGACGCCGGACGGAACGCCGGTGGTGGGGCGCACCCGCTTTAAGAATCTGCTGCTCAATACCGGCCACGGCACGCTGGGTTGGACCATGGCCTGCGGCTCCGGTCAGCTGCTGAGCGATATCCTTTCTGGCCGCACGCCAGCCATACCTTATGACGATCTGAGCGTGGCGCGTTACAGTCCGGGGTTTACCCCCTCTCGTCCACGGCATTTACATGGCGCACATAACTGATAAGGACGTGAGATGACCCGCCCGATACTGGCCAGCATTGACCTGCAGGCGTTGAAACAAAATCTGACCATTACTCGTCAGGCCGCGCCGGACGCCCGCGTCTGGTCGGTGGTAAAAGCCAATGCGTATGGACACGGTATTGAACGCGTCTGGAATGCGTTGGGCACAACCGATGGTTTTGCCATGCTCAATCTTGAAGAGGCGATAACCCTACGCGAGCGTGGATGGAAAGGCCCGATACTCATGCTGGAGGGGTTTTTCCACGCTGAAGACCTGACTGTATATGACAATTATCGACTAACCACCTGTGTACACAGTAACTGGCAGCTAAAAGCATTGCAGAATGCGCGCCTGAAGGCACCGCTCGATGTTTACCTGAAGGTGAACAGTGGTATGAACCGGCTTGGGTTTTTACCGGAAAGAGTTCCCACGGTCTGGCAACAGCTGCGGGCGATGCCCAACGTCGGTGAAATGACGCTGATGTCGCATTTTGCCGATGCAGAGCACCCGGAAGGTATTCAGGAAGCTATGGCGCGTATTGCGCAGGCAACTGAAGGGCTGGAGTGCAGACGATCGCTGTCGAATTCGGCCGCCACGCTGTGGCACCCTGAAGCGCATTATGACTGGGTTCGTCCGGGCATTATTTTGTATGGCGCGTCGCCTTCGGGACAATGGCGGGACATCGCCAACACCGGCCTGAAGCCAGTGATGACTCTGAGCAGCGAGATAATCGGCATACAAACGCTGAAAGCTGGCGATCGGGTGGGTTACGGTGGCCGTTACACTGCCAGCGGCGAACAGCGTATTGGCATTGTAGCGACCGGTTATGCAGATGGTTATCCGCGCCATGCGCCAAGCGGAACCCCGGTGCTGGTGGACGGTGTACGTACCGGGACGGTGGGGACAGTCTCAATGGATATGCTGGCGGTAGATCTGACGCCGTGCCCGCAGGCAGGGATCGGGACGCCGGTAGAGCTGTGGGGCAAAGAGATTAAAATTGACGATGTGGCCACCGCCGCAGGTACGGTAGGCTACGAGTTAATGTGTTCACTGGCGCTGCGCGTGCCAGTTGTGACGGTGTAACTTTATATAAAATTGCCTGATGCTGCTGCGTTTATCAGGCCTACAGAGGCAGTGCATTTTTTTTGCCGGGTAAGGCGCAGCCGCCACCCGGCAAAAAAATATCCGCTTTACTCATCCTCATCTTCAGCAACGCGAACACCGACCTTCAGTACTGCATTATCTTCCTTCTCGGCCACCGTCCAGATCATACCAGCGAATTCCACCTGGTCACCGACGACGGGCGCGGCACCAAGCAGATGCTGGACAATTTCACCCAGCGTTTGCTGCTTATCACGATACTCTGTGCCATCGTCCAGGCCATAAATTAGCGCCACATCGGCGTATTTCGCGCTGGCTTCAAGAATAAAATCGCCGAAGAAGCGCTGGTCTAAAGACACCGGTGGTGACTGGCTGAACAGCTTGCCGAGTGCCGGGAGATCGCGCTCGCGGCCAATAACACACAATACATCGCCTTCGCGAAGACGCGTACTGCCGGAGGGGTGAAACAGCACGTTGTCACGAAACAGGGCGGCTATTCGCGTTTCTTCCGGCATATGCAGGTCGCGCAGTGCGGCGCCCACACACCACTTATCCGCGCTGAGCTGATAAACAAACTGCTCCCACGGGTTATCCGGATGAATATCCAGACCAATGCGCGACACGGGCCAGCCGACGGGAGGGACCACCACTTTGGCTTTTTTAGCAGCCCATGAAAGCGACGTTCCCTGAAACAGCAACGAGATAAGTACCACGAAGAAGGCGACGTTAAAGAACAGGCGCGCGTTCTCCAGACCCGCCATCATTGGGAAGACGGCGAGGATGATGGGTACCGCACCGCGCAGACCCACCCAACTGATGAAAATGCGCTCGCGCAGATTAAAGCCACGAAACGGCAGCAGTCCCGCGAAGACCGAAAGCGGGCGGGCAATGAATATCATCCACGCAGACAAAATCAGTGCCGGGATTGCGATAGGCAGCAGGTCGGATGGCGTAACCAGCAGTCCGAGCACCAGGAACATGGCGATTTGCGCCAGCCAGGCCAGACCGTCGAAGTTTTGCAGAATGCCAAACCGGTTGCGAATAGGGCGATTACCCAGCAGGAAACCACACAGATAAACCGCCAGAATACCGCTGCCTTCCAGCGCAGTGGTCAGGGCAAAAATCAGGATCCCACCGCTTAACGCCAATAGCGGATACAGTCCGGCAGGCAGCGAAATGCGGTTAATCATCTGCTGGAGCATATATCCACCGCCAAGACCGATAATGATGCCTAAGCCAAACTGCTGGATAATGTGCACCGCGAACATCCAGCTTAAACCGGTCTCGTGGTTTTGGATCATGGCGATGAGCGTGATGGTCAAAAACACGGCCATCGGGTCATTACTGCCGGATTCAATTTCCAGCGTAGAGCCAACGCGTTCGTTAAGCCCCTTACCGCCAAGCAGGGAAAAGACCGCCGCGGCGTCGGTTGAACCAACAATCGCGCCAATCAGGAGTCCTTCGATAAGATCCAGATGAAACAGCCACGCGGCCATCATGCCGGTGAGTCCGGAAGTAATCAGCACACCGACCGTCGCCAACGATAGCGCCGGGCCTAACGCAACGCGAAAAGAGCTGGCCTGAGTTCGCATCCCGCCGTCGAGCAGGATAACCGCCAGTGCCAGGTTACTCACCATGTAGGCGAATGGATAGTTATCGAAAGGTATGCCGCCTATACCATCCACGCCCGCTAACATACCGATAGCGAGAAATATCACCAGAATTGGGATACCGAGACGTGATGAGAATGAACTGAGTAAGATACTGCAGGTGACGAGAACGGAACCCAAAATAAAAAGGCTAATAATTGCTGCGGCATCCAACGTTCGGTTACTCCTGAATTACGCTGTTTCGTATTAATAAACCCTACCATAATAACGACAGAAACAGCGTTTTACTTAGCCCTATTAGCCGCTTTTTTTACGATTTTAGTACCGGATGCCCACTTAAGGTGAGCTGAGTGCCGTTTTTATCATTTTTCAGCACCGCATTGGCTCCCAAAGGCAAGGTGACAGTGCGTTGTTCATGGCCAAAATCGAGGCCGCAGATCAACGGTACTGATAATCTGGCGCGCAGAAAATCACAAACTGAATCAAGATTGTAACCGGCATCGTAATCATTGGGTGCGCTACCGCTAAAACTGCCAAGAATAATGGCGTTTTGCTGGGCCAGTATTCCGGCGTGGTACAGCTGCAGCAGCATACGCTCGACACGGAATGGATGCTCGTTAATGTCTTCCAGCACCAAAATGCCGTTTTTGATAGCCGGCATCCACGGTGTACCCATCAGCGAAATGATCATCGCCAGATTTCCGCCCCACAGTGTACCTTCAGTTGCGCACTGCGGACCCTCACCCTGCCATTCGAGGGTAAATTGGGCATTACGCAAAGCCTGCCAGAAATGGTACTCGGTGAATGCGTTCATTTCTTCGGCGCCGAAGTTCGCCGCCAGCATCGGGCCGCTGAAGCTAATCACATTCCCCTGTGCCAGCAGACCACACTGGATCGCCGTAAAATCGCTGTGTCCGCACAGCAGTAACGGATCTTGTTGCTGGCGGGCTGCCAGCCCCTGCCAGTCAATTTCTGCCAGTAAACGGCTCGCGCCATAGCCGCCGCGTACCGCCATCACAATAGTATCGGGGGTTTTCAGATTAACGAGTGAGTTAACATCAGCGAGCCTTTCTGCCTCTGTACCTGCAAAACGCTGGCAGCGGCGCGCAATGACTGCTGAATTGTCGACCTGATGACCGGCCTCAGTAAGACGCGCAAGCCCACGTAAGGCAGCCTGCTGATTGATACAGTAGCCCGACGGGGCAATTAAGTGAAACCGGGACATGGCATTTCCTTGCTACAACTAAAACCAAATGTATATCATGCCGCGTAGGTATGTCGTTGTCACCTCAGCGACAGGTTCCGGCTATAAGGATAGATGACGTGAAATTGAGATGGTTTGCTTTTTTGGCTGTATTACTTGCGGGCTGTAGTTCAAAACATGATTACAAAAACCCGCCGTGGAATGCTGAAGTTCCGGTTAAACGCGCAATGCAATGGATGCCGATCAGTGAAAAAGCCGGTGCGGCCTGGGGTGTCAGTCCACAATTGATTACCGCTATTATTGCCATTGAATCAGGCGGAAATCCGAATGCGGTCAGTAAGTCCAATGCGATTGGTCTGATGCAGTTGAAAGCCTCAACTTCAGGACGCGATGTTTATCGCCGCATGGGTTGGAGCGGAGAGCCGTCGACCAGCGAGTTGAAAAACCCCGAACGCAATATCTCCATGGGGGCCGCATACCTGAGTATTCTCGAAACCGGGCCGCTGGCCGGGATTGAAGATCCGCAGGTGATGCAGTATGCGCTGGTAGTATCGTACGCCAACGGCGCGGGCGCATTGCTGCGAACGTTCTCTTCCGACAGGAAGAAAGCCATCAATAAGATCAACGATCTCAGCCCGGATGAATTTATTGAACATGTTGCGGACAATCATCCGGCGCCGCAGGCCCCGCGCTATATCTGGAAGCTTCAACAAGCGCTGGATGTGATGTAGTTCGTGTGAGTTTACTCGCGCACCTTATTCGATTTTTCCCGGGCCTCGCGTTCAAGGGAAAAAATAATCCGCTGTAAGTTCCGCTCCACCGCCGGGCCGACGTTGAGAAAACGAAAGCTCAGGCGGGGAGTGGTAATGGTTTCGTTTTTGCTGTCGATAACTTTGCGCTCGCTAATGGAAATGAGCTGGGCGTCAACGTGATACACCCCCCATTGCTCCATATTCAGTTCAACCTGCGCGAAGCGTATACCTTCTACCAGTCCTTCTGGTTTTGCCGTTTCTAACAGCCCGCCCATACCGCCAAGCGATAAATCGAATAAGCGAAAGCACAGCGTGCTGTTGTCCGGCATTTTTGCCGTGCAGCGATAGGGAGGGTGCAGCGGAGCGCCGATGCGGAAATATTCGCGACGCTGCACAAACCACAGAGAAGGCGGCAAGGATGAAATAAACGCCGGCAGTTGCTGATACTCGCCTTTTTTCAGCTGTGGCAGGGTGAATTCTACTTTGGCTCCCTGCGTTTCGGCGATAATCGAGATCTGGCTGGCCCGCTGTACGGCCTGGTTTTCATATTCCTGGCTGCCAAAATCCATGACCAGCTCGTCCGGGCTGACGGCCAGAACTTTGCTGATGAACTGGCCGCCCGACCAGGAGATACGCAGTGGAACCTGCTGCGACTTTAAGTCCCGAAGTACACCTAACACCGCTAACGGATTTTGCTTCAGGAACTGCTCATTGTAGTTACTCACACCTAATGACTCCTGGATGCCTGGTTTGTCGTTGGGTTATCGGCATCAATCGACGGAACTTAATACAAATGGATGAAATTTTTTACCAAACCCAATGAATTAAGTCTGCGTGATAAAAGCATGTCGCGACGGCTTGCCTATACTTTAAGTGCTGGCGCAGGAATGTCTTGCGCGTGCGTTCACTGGAAAGAGGGCCTGAAAATGGGAATTATTGCCTGGATTATTTTTGGTCTGATTGCGGGGGTTATCGCCAAACTGATTATGCCGGGGCGCGATGGCGGGGGATTTATCCTGACCTGTATTCTGGGTGTCGTCGGTGCTGTGGTCGGTGGATGGCTGGCAACGATGTTTGGTATTGGCGGCGATGTCAGCGGGTTTAATCTCCACAGCTTCCTGGTGGCCGTGGTCGGCGCGATTGTTGTGCTGGGTGTCTTCCGGCTTGTACGACGAGATTAATCGAACGGCCCCTGTGGGGGCCGTTTCTCTATATGGCTAAGTCAGAACTGGTACTCAATCCCAGCCCAGTAATTACGGCCTTCTTCGATAAATCCTTCGCTGTACACGTATTGTGTATCGAACAGGTTATTGACCGAAGCGTTGACGCTAAACCCGTGACCGATGGCGTAGTCGGCGCGTAAATGGGTAATGGCGAAACCTGCGGCTTTCTGCGAGCCGTCGCTATTGCTATAGCTCGATGAGCGGGCCTCTTCAGACAGCGTAATGCTCAACGGATCCCACGGTTTCAGCGTCATCCATGCGGTGAGGGTTTGCGTCGGCAAATCGGTTATTTTGCCGATGTCTCTGCGTTTGACATCCGCATGAATCAGGCCATAGCTCAGCCCAACATCCAGCATATCAAAGACTTTACCTTTAACGCCTGCATCCAGACCGGTGTAATCCACCCGGCCGCTGTTCTGATTCTGGATGGTATCGGCATCAATATTGTGCGAAAGAATGGCATCGCTGATGCGATTGTAATAGACGCTGGCTTCGAATCCCCAGTCTTTGCCAAGTGAACCATTCCAGGTCAGATCCACGCTGCGAGCGCGTTCCGGTTTAAGCTGCGGATTGACCAGCGCCACCTGGTTATAGGCCGGTTTCGAGGTGGTGTAGCGCTCTTTCAACGTCGGGAAACGCGTTCTGTCAGAGTAGGACAGCGCTAATGTGTCAGCATTATCGAAGTGATATTTGGTCATCATCTGCCAGTTGAAAGCTGACTGATTGTTGTCATCATAGTGGGTGACGCTGCCATTTTTCTCGTGCTTCATGCCTTCCAGACTGTCGCGCCAGTCATAACTTATTCCCGCCACTACATCGACATTATCCGCCGCTGCCCACTGATATTCACTGGCAACAGACCAGGTGCGGTCTTCGTAACGGTCGTAAGCCGCATTAGGTGCGCCTTTCTCGCGGTGAACATCATCCTTCCAGTTCACTGCGAAAGAGAGCTGGTCGTTTTCACGCATATCCGCAGCGAGCTGCAGACCAGCTCCATCGCTATAGTCTGAATAATGACTGTAGCTGCCTTTTTTGTTTTTCAGATCGGCAAGCGAGTTGTACATCATCAACGTATTTTCAAAGGTATCGCGATACAGACGGCTTTTCAGGGTAAAACGGTCGCCCAGATGGGTAGTGCCCTGATAGTAATAGCTCTCTTTATCGTACTGTGGCCATTGCCAGTAGCGTGATTTCTGACTGCTGGTTCCAGCGTACGGCGGGTTATCTTTTTCACCGTCCTGATTAATATAGGTCAGCACATATTCGTCATCACCACGTGGGGTAAAGCCCAGCTTCACGATGCCGCGTTTGTCATCGGCAGAGGAGTTGATCATTTTGCCGTTGCTGCCCGCAACAGGGTTGTCCACGCCGTGCGGTAACCCAAGGAAATCCTGCTTCAACTGACTGCCACTGAGCTGGATGTAGCCGAGATCGTTGCTGGCGCCAAATGAAGCGTGCATATCGTGGGCATTGTCTTTGCTACGACTCCAGCCCTGGCGATAGCCAATGCTGCCTTCAATCGGTTTGGTAGGTCTTTTGGTGGTGATATTGATGGCGCCGCCCATCTGGTTCGGCCCTTGTAGCAGAGACGAGTAGCCTTTGGATACTTCAACCGAAGCGATATCGGAGGTCAGAAAACGGCCTAAATCGAGGTTGCCGTCATAGGGGATGTATACCGGCACGCCGTCAAAATAGACGGGAACCTGACGGCTGTCAAAACCGCGGACTTTCACCTGCTGCTCATTGCGGTTGCCTGACTTTTGCAGCACGACGCCGGGGACAACGCTCAGCGCCTGCGCCACGTTTTGCTTATCCAGTTGCTGCATCGTTTCCTGGCCGAGAACCGTAGTGGTTGCCGCGGAGGCCGGGCTTGACCAGACGGTCATGGTTTCGCTTTCCTGCCCAGCAAAAGCACTGTGCGCGAAAGCAAACGACAGGGCTGTGTAAAGACAACTTTTGTTGAAATTCATTATTTTTAGTCCATTTATTAATGTTATATGCCACGTGTGTCCGGGCTCAGGCTAACTTTGATATCCGCAGGCGGAGCGTAGTAAGGCGCGGAAGTGATGAAAAGTCTGATGCCACAGTCGAGATAACTCGCCAGCGAGGCGAGGGTAATGCCGCCAGTCAGCGCCAGCGTACAATGGGGGGCCAGAGAAGGGGCCTGGCGGACAATTTCTGTTGCTTGCTCAGGGGTAAATTTGTCGAGTTGCAGGACATCGGGCGCGGCGCGTAGCGCGGCTAATGCCTCATCTGGCGTATCTGCTTCAACCACGATCTTTTTTTCTGGCGCATGGCTGCGTAAGCGCGCAATCGCACCTGACCAGTCGTTTGGATTGGTAAGAAAATGGCGGTGATTAGCAAACAGCAGTACCGTTTCGGCGCATCCTCCGCGATGGATAATGCCTCCCGCGGCGAGTATTGCCTGAGTCGCCAACAAACGCGTGCCGGGAATGGCTTTGCGGGTGCAGGCAATCTGCCCATCAGGATAGCGTTGGCGCAGTTGGCTCAACATGCTCTCAAGATAGCCCGAAACCCCGCAGCTCCATTCCAGGACATTTTGTACCGCTTTCCAGCCCTGATGCAGCGCCGCCGCATTCCCATGTGCGCAAATCAATCGCTGTCCTGCACTTACCTGTTCACCATCGGCAACCATGTCGCTGATGGTCAGCCCTAATGAGGCGAGCATTTGCCTGGCAACGGCGGTGCCGCTAACGCACCCGCCCTGGCGATGGTAAAATTCCATAACGCCCGGCTGTGCGCCAATACCCAACGCGCGGGTAGTCAGGTCGCCGCCCTGAATATCTTCCAGCAGCAGCGCGTCGGTTTGCGCCTGCGAAAAGTAGATCATTGCAGTGCCTCCCGCGGAACGCTGTCCCACCAGATAAGCGCCCAGTCACGGCTGGCGGGGGCAATCGTGCGTGGATCCTGCTGTTGATACCAGGTTTCCAGACGTTCGACCTCGTCGGCGCTCAGTTCACCCATACTCCAGCGCACGTTTTCCAGAAAACGCGTCCAGGTACTGTTGTCCTGCTGGCAGTTGGGTCCGCGGATAAAATCAACATGCGCGTGGATCCCCATCTGATACAGGACATTAAGCGCATAGATATAGTTGGGAAGCTCAATCACTTCGCGACCCAGTGCACGCTGAATGGTGGGGGAAACGAAAGATGAACTGACGAGATGAGTGGTGTAAACCCGCAGTCGGGCCTGATTATTCAGTTTGGTCATCGCCTGGCGCATATCGGCAACCAGCGTAGAGCGCGAAGCGACGGCGATATCGCACTGGGGTAAATCATCCCAGTGTTCCTCCCAGGCCCGCTGCACCCACTGTACGTGACGGGCGTTCATTTGCGCAGCGCGGCGGGCAGCTACGCTCAGCATTCCCTGGCTGTAATCTACTCCGTAAACTATTGGCATCTTTTTAGCCAACGCCAGCGAAACCGTACCGGGACCGCAGCCCATATCAAACAGCGACTCCGCCCCTTTCAGGTCGATTTTTCCCAACAGCTGTAGCAGATAGCTGTCGGTTAATGAGGCGCAATTCTCTGCCATTTTTTCCGCACGCTTATCCCAGTGCTCCGGTTTTTTCTCGGTTCTGTTCGCCAGCTGTAACTGTTTACGGTAAAGATCGGCAAAATCAATGTCGTCAATGAGCATTCTTATTCCTTAGTTGTGTGAGCCAAAGAGGTGATGGGCGATTTGTGACGGTGTAACGCGATACAGCGCTGCCAGACGATCGGTGGCTAGCTGCTGTTCAGGAAGCCCCTGCGACACTGCACCGTTCGGTTCAACGCGTACCACGCTGTCGGCGATTGCCCGGGCGTGCAACGGATGATGGGTCGACATCAGCAGGGCCATACCCGAGTTTTTCAGCGTCACTAGCGTGTCGAGCAGACGGATTTGATGCCCAAAATCCAGGCTGGAAGCGGGTTCATCCAGCAACAAAAGACGCGGACGCTGCGCCAGCGCGCGGGCAATTAACACCAGTTGCCGCTCTCCGCCGCTCAGCGTGTTCCAGCGTCGGGGCGCCAGGTGAGAGATTCCCAGCATCGTCATCTGCTGGTGCGCATTTTCACGCTCTTTAGCGCCGGGAACCACAAATGCCGCCAATTGCGGGGCCAGCCCCATCATCACCATGTCCAGCGCAGTGAAGGCAAACGCGCCGTCATGTGCCTGAGGAACCCAGGCGATAGCGGCGGCGCGTTGCCGATCGTTGAGATGATTTATGGCGACGCCATCAAGCAGAATGTCACCGTGAAGCGGCGGAAGAACGCCGAGAATGGTGCGCATCAGGGTGGTTTTTCCACTGCCGTTGGCCCCAATCAGACAACAGATGGAGCCGGGCGAAACCTGAAATGAGACATCGCGTAACACGGGCTGGTGACTGTGGTATCCCAACGACGCATGGCGGACGGTCAGTAGCGTCATGGGCGATTTCCCCGTAGCAAAAGCAGCAAAAAGAACGGTGCGCCAATAAATGCAGTCAGGATCCCCAGCGGAATTTCCGTGCTGCTTAGCGTACGGGCGAGGGTATCGGTGAGCAGCAGCAAAATGGCGCCGATCCCCATGGAAACTGGCAGCAACTGCTGGTGGTTATTGCCACTGAGGAGTCTGCCGATGTGCGGTACAACCAGCCCAATCCAGCCGATAATGCCCGCGATGGCAACGGTACAGGCGGTGATTAACGTAGCGCAGACGATCAGTCCCAGCCGCAATCGCGAGACGTTGATCCCAAACGATCGTGCTTCATCATCCGACAGGGTGAGCAGGTTCATGCGCCAGCGCAGCAGCAATAGCGGGACGAGTCCTGCGAAGATCAGCGGTGCCGAGAACCACAGGTCGTGCAGCGTGATCGTCGATAAACCGCCAAGCAGCCAGAAAGTGATAGAGGGGAGTTGGGTATACGGGTCGGCCAGCGTTTTGATGAGTGAAATTCCCGCACCGCATACCGTACCCAGCGCAATCCCGACCAGCACCAGTGTTAACACCGGGTCGTGACGCTTAACTCGCCGGGTAATTAACCAGACACCGGCGACCACGAATAAACCGCCCATGAATGCATACAGCTGAATGAACAGGATCGGTAAACCTAACAGGATTGCTAAACAGGCACCTAAACCCGCACCCGCCGCCACGCCGAGAATGTCTGGCGAGACCAGCGGGTTGCGGAACATGCCCTGATAGGTGGTTCCTGCGCCCGCCAGCGCCGCGCCGAGCAGCAATGCAGCCAGAATGCGCGGCAGGCGGATTTGCCAGAAGACGATTTTGTCCTGCATCGGTACGCCATCAGTACCTGTAATAAGATTCACAACCTGTTGTGCATCCAGGCGGTACGCGCCCGATACCGCAGCGATGCTCGCGCAAAGCACCACCGCTGCAATCATCAGAAAACCGAGGGTAGATGTTCTCATCAGGCGGCCACCAGCCGTTGATACTGTGCATCGCTGAGCGTGGTATGCCAGAACAGTTCGCTGTAGCGCTGCATATCGGTTTTAAAGCTCGCTTCAACCTGCGGATCAAGCCAGGCGTGCAGGCGGCGTAACCCCAGTAAACGGTTGATGCCGGGAGGTGCATCCAGCCAGCCAAACGGCAGACCGCTGAGAAACAGAATGCGCCGGTCAGCAACCGCTTTGACTCCTTGCCAGACCGGATCTTCTCGTAGGAACTGCGCTGTCACCGCATCCTGTACCAGGATAATATCCGGCTGCCAGCTGAGCAGATTTTCCATTGAGACCTGTGTGAGCCCCTGTCGTCCGGGGATGTGCGCCACATTGTGCAACCCCAATAGTTCTGCTGCTTCGGTATGCAGAGAACCTTGTAAACCAGTCTCCAGTCCTCTGGCACCGCGCGCGGCATAAAAACGCAGATTCGCCGCGGGTGAATGCGAGAAAGCTATTGCATCATCGATAAATCGACGGGCCAGCGCGGCCTGCATTGCGGTTCGCGAGACGACGCCCAATACTTCACCGACTGCGCGCAGCTGTTCTGGGGTATGGCGCAATTCGCCGTTAATCAGCAGCCAGGGAATGTGTGTTTGTGCGCTCACTTGTCTGGCCTGAGAAAGCCAGGTTTCATCGGCATTACCGCAGTCAATAACCAGGTCAGGTTTAAGCGCCAGGAGTGCTTCAAGCGAGAGCGTGCTGGCGCGCCCCGCCAGCCTGCCGAGTTTCGGCAAAGTCCGAATGTTATCGTTAAACGGGATGGCGGTCTGGCGAGAGAAATCAAAGGAGGAAAGCCCCACCAGTTTTTCCGGTGCGACGGCCAGCAGCAGCATGTCAGCAGGTGCGCCCGCGCTGACCACGCGTTGGGTCGTTTCTGGCTTCGGAGAGTCTCCAATGGCCACAGTCAGCGAGGTTTGAGCAAACGCGGGAAGATGGCGTAGCAGCAGTGCAGATGCCACGAGTTGGGCAAACATCCGTCTTGTCAGTGGCATTATCGGTATCCTGAAGGTTACAAAATCGCTATATATTTACATATACAGCGAATAAAAACATGTTCAGAATCAATTTCTCACGGATGAAAACCCCGGATACCCCATAAGGGCTAGAGGCCATAGAGACAGCTGGAAGGGGGAAATATAAGAAAGAAAAATCCGCGACGAAGCGCGGATTCAGGAAGTAAAACGGCTCAGGCTATGATGTTATGGCGTCGGTTGAGTCTGTTTTTTAGACTCGACTGGCGCTGTACTTGCCGGGGTCGGTCGTGATGCGGGTACGTTGTCACAGGGTTTTTCTTTGGCGCAAATCAGGTCGAGCATTTTCAGCGTTACGCCGTTGGTCCAGCCGAAACCATCCTGCAACGGATACTCACCGCCACCACCGCCGGTTCCAGTGGTGCTCACGTCATATTTTTCAACCAGCTTTTTCTCGCGATCGTAGGTGTGTTGAACATTGGTGAGGAATCGCCAGGTGACGTCCATGGCGACGTTATCCTGACCGTAATTCTGTAACCCGGATGCTGCGACCCACTGGAGCGGGGCCCAGCCGTTGGGGGCATCCCACTGCTGGCCGCTTTTCACCGACGTGGTAGCAAGGCCGCCCGGTTGCAGCAGATGTGCCTGGGTGGCCGTGGCGACTTTACTGGCGCGATCTTTTGCCGCTGCTTTGACATATAGCGGGAACAGGGCGGCAGCCGTGAGCTGGTTGCGTACTTTGTGGCTTTTCAGATCGTAGTCGGCATACCAGCCTTCTTTGTCGTTCCACAGGTACTTCTCGATCCCTTTTTGTCGGGCATTAGCGAAGCCATCGTACTGCGCCGCTTTGGCATCATCACCGGCAGCCTTGCTGGCGAGGGCGATCATTTTTTCCATTTTGTACATCAACGCATTGAGATCGACCGGAACGATGCTGGTGGTGCGCAGAGTGCCCAGCTGATTAGGATTGTCCATCCAGCGGGAACTAAAATCCCAGCCGGACGCGGCAGCTGAACGCAGGTCGCGGTAGATTTCTGTGGCCGGGCGGTTTGGGTTGCTTTTAGCGGTGGCAATATCCTCTACCCACGACTCTGGCCGAGGCGAATCGCGCTCATCCCAGTAGCGGTTCAAAATGGTGCTGTCATCCAGTTTAACCACGCGCTTATTTTGCTGACCGGGCTGGAGTGTTTCGATGCCCTCCATCCAGTAGCTGTACTCTTTGAGCATCTGCGGGAGGTATTTTTTCAGCGCATCATTTCCGTCGTGTTGCGCCAGCAGTTCAACCATAAAGGCAAAGAACGGCGGTTGCGAACGGCTCAGGTAGTAGGTCCGGTTGCCGTTAGGAATGTGTCCCCAGGAATCAATCTCGTAAGCGAAGTTTGCCACCATGTCCGAGACTTTATCCCAGTGATTGCTCTCGGCAAGCCCCAGCATGGTGAAATAGCTGTCCCAATAATATATTTCGCGAAAACGCCCGCCAGGTACCACATACGGCTCCGGGAGCGGCAGCAGCGAATCCCATTTTTCAGCGGTAGTGGTCGAACGAGTGAGTACTGGCCACAGTCCGTCAATATGTTCGCGCAGTGATTGCCCGGCCGGGGGCACGTATTTCTCGCCGTCTTTCGGCAAGGTGAAATTCACTTGCACAAAATGGCGTAAGTCGAATCCGGACTGATTTTTCTGCATCCGGTAATCGGCAAGGATCATTAATGGATCGCTGTTTGGCACCGCGTCGGCAAAGGTTTTCTGGTCAGGAAACAGTTTTGCTGTTTGTACATCGTTAAACAGGGGACCAAGCAGAATATCAGGCGGCGCAGGCGTAGCGGCTGGTGCGTCCTCGGCGTTGACGGTAAAAGAGGAAAGGGCAAAAAAGGTGCTTGCGAGCGTCAGTTTTATTGCAACAGAGAGCAGGCCAGGATGGCGAGTTGCTGGCGTTATCATCGGTTAATCTCCTTAGCGGCGTGCCGAAGTAGCGGCATTTACCATGAGAAAACCTTAGTTCAGGAATGACCGTTGCGCGTGATCGGCTCCCCATTTTGCGAATAAACAGACATTTCCCGACGTGAATAGAGAAGAAGCACACCCTTTGTTGGAAAGGGTGTGCTTCGGAATCAGTTTGCGCGGGTTATCCGCTGTGTGACACAGTCAATGGTCAGAGTATCGCCCATCTTGATGCTATCGAGAGCCGCGCCTTGCTGACACATCCAGCACAGACCCATTTCACGAGCGATAATCGCCGGATGCGAGGCTTCGCTGCCGTCCCGCAGGCAGATACCTTTGATGGTCTTCGGATCGAGTTGCAGTACCGTAGACGGATAAATGACATCAGCGACCAGGATAGTGGGGCGCAAAAATGCGGGAATTTGTGCGCTCTCTCCCGTCAAATGCTGCAGTGAACGAGACAGCAAATCTTCAATATCAATGTATCGCGCCTGCAGATAAGGATCATCGAGCTGTAAATACTGCTGGCTGAGATCGCTCAGCACCTGATGCCAGGCCCAGGCGGCGCTGCACTGCTTTTCGCGCATTACATCGCAGGCCATTTCAAAAAGTTCAGGATCGTCCAACAGCGTGTGGTGACCGGAGAAGATGGCAGCGATATCTGCGGAATATCGTTCTTCAGCAAGTGCGGTGAGTTCGCTCAGATCGTTCAGCGTACTTTGGATAGCGGTCTGTAATCGCTGCTGCTCAGCCTGGAGTGATGCGGCTAACTGCGGGTTTACCTCGGGCGAGAACGGCGTGTAACAGAATGCCGTCCCCGTGACTTTTGAGGGAGCCTGAGCTGCCTTGTTATCAGCATTAGCGGACTCGAGCGATTCACCAAAATTCTCTGCTGCCAGCTGTTTAAATGCGGCTAGCGCATCCTCTGCCTGTTCGCCTTTGGCAATCAGGCGCAGCGTGTCATTACAGCGAACCTGCAGCAGAGCTATCTGATTCAGGCTATCAGGAACCACACACTTGCCGTTTTTCTCCAGCCACATGTCGGCGTTAAAACCAGACAACGCGGAAACCAGCCGCGAAGCCGGGCGAACGTGGATGCCGTTAGGGTTTTTCACCACAATGGCAACAGAACGGGCATCTGCATCGGGAGACTGTACAGCAGATGCGGGTTTCGCTGCGGATGGCGAAGGTAAACCCAGTTGCTCACATTTGGCGTCGAGGGCGTTCATGGCATCACGGATGACCCGATCGATATCAGCACCCGCGGCGGCGCTAACCGTCGCGGCCAGTGTGCCTTCAACCAGTGGTGCTGCGCACAAACGCACTTTGGCGGCAATGCCAGGGTCGAGCAGTTCCAGCGCGGTTTCCGCACTCAGTAATGCACTACCGATATCCATCATCACCAGCACGTGGTCCGTATCGGCCACGGACTCGATGGCTTCCATCACCTTGATCGGATCGGTGCCAATCGGATTCTCAGGATCATCAATGCCTGCGGCAATGGCGATTTTGCAATCACCGCCCATTAACATCTGCCGGGCCAGCGCACCGACGCCTTCGCCCAGTTGGGCGCTGTGCGAAACAATAACCAGGTTTACCATCGCTTTATCCTTACTCTCTGGACGCCTGAGCCAGCATTTGCATCATAAACATCACCGATGTTGCGCCGGGATCCTGATGCCCAATACTGCGCTCACCAAGATAGCTGGCACGGCCTTTGCGAGCCTGCATGGTGATGGTGCTTTGTGCTGCGGCTTCCGCTTGCTGGCTTGCCGCTTCCAGCGCTGCTTGTACACTCAGTTTCTGCTCGCAGGACTGGCGTAAGGACTCGACTACTGGCAGCCAGACGTCGCACATGGTTTTGTCGCCAGGTTCAGCCTTACCGCGGCTAATCACACCTTCTGCGCCATCACGCATCATTTGATACAGCTCTTCAAGCGTCAGGCTTTGATGAGCCTGAGTCACCTGAGCGGCGCGAATAAAAAAGGTGCCAAACAGCGGTCCACTGGCCCCGCCGACGCTTGAGAGCAGCACCATACCGGTGTTTTTCAAAATAAAGCCGATGTCTTTGTCTGCGATGGACGGCAGCTTTTCAACGACTTTGCTGAAACCACGATGCATGTTCAGACCGTGGTCGGCATCGCCGATCTCCCGGTCAAGTCCGGTGAGAAAATCACTTTCTGTGGTGAAGATCTCGCCGCAACGATAGAGCCAGTTAACAATTTGCGTTCTGTTGAGGGACATCATAAATCTCCTTATTTACCCCAGTTGAGAGCAGGGGTGTGAACCGGTGCATCCCATAAGCTCAGCGTTTCGTCATCTACCTGTAACAGGGTGATCGAGAAACCGGTCATATCCAGAGAGGTACAGTAAGAGCCGATCAGGTTGCGCTCAATGACAATGCCTGCATCCTGACAACGGCTTTCGAGGCGGTTATATACGCCGAAGAGTTCAGACAACGGCGTCGCGCCGAGATTATTGACCAGCGCAATAACGCGATCGCCACTCTGTAACGCCCGCTTGCTTTCTTTACCTTCCTGCCACGCGCCCTGGACGTTGTCCCAGTGGCGGAGTGTACGGCTGTAGTTACCGTTTTCCAGCAGGGTATCGAACATTTCATCAACGGTCTGATCGAGAGAGGTGAAGGGGCGACGGTCTATGCCCGGTTCCCCGTGGATACCTACGCCAAATTCCATTTCGTTATCCTGCAGCGTGAAAGACGGTTGTCCGGCGGCTGGAACGGTACAGGCACCAATGGCTATGCCAATGGAGTGGCCCTGGTTATTCAGCTTACGGCCCAACGCCGCACAGGCTTCCAGCGAATCACCACGTTCGGCGGCCGCGCCGACCAGTTTTTCGATCAATACGGTATTCGCCACGCCACGTCGACCGGCGGTATACAAACTGTCTTTCACCGCCACGTCGTCATCCACCACCATGGTGGTGACTTTGACACCGCTTTCGTGCAGCAGCTCGGTAGCGGTTTCGAAATTAAGAATGTCGCCGGTGTAATTTTTGATTATCAGCAGCACGCCTTCGCCACCGTCAATTTGCATGGCGCATTCGAACATTTTATCCGGCGTGGGGGAGGTAAAAATCTCACCCGGGCAGGCGCCAGAGAGCATGCCCTGACCAATGTAGCCGCAGTGCATAGGTTCGTGTCCGCTGCCGCCACCGGAAAGCAGTGCAACTTTGCCCATCACCGGCGCATCTGCGCGGGTGACATATACCGGATCCTGATGCAATGCCAGGGAAGGATACGCTTTCGCCAGTCCGGCGAGTTGTTCATTCAGTACGTCTTCAACACGGTTGATCAATTTTTTCATTATTTATGCTCCGCAGACAGTCCTGGATGGCTGCCAAATTCGGGCAGGCATCTGATGTAGGGTATCGGTTGGTTCAACGTCACGGCGACCGCTCGCTGCCGATAAGGTAATTTTGCACACGGGTACGCAAAAGAAAATTGCTGTGAAGGGCGTTTCAATACGGAACGCCATCATTTTATAACGTTCCATATTGAAACGTAGCGGTGCATAAAACAGCGAAAATGAGAGATCGGGCAGTATTTAATGGGGATAGACTATGTGCAGGATTTTGCTAAAAAAAACCACCTGCCTGGCAGGTGGTTTATGCGAGGGGAAATTATCGGTATTAGCCCGGATAAATTCCGCGATCTTTACGTGCCAGCAGAATGCGTTCGCAGGCAACAATGTAGGCTGCGGTACGCAGGGAGCAGGATTTCTCAGCTGCTTTTTCCCATACGTGCACCATCGCATCAGTCATGATTTTGTCCATGCGATTGTTGATCTCTTCTTCACTCCAGAAGAAGCTTGCCATATCCTGGACCCATTCGAAGTAGCTGACGGTTACGCCGCCTGCGTTACATACGACGTCAGGTACCACGATGATACCGCGGCTTGCCAGCATATCATCGGCATCCGGGTAAGTCGGGCCGTTAGCGCCCTCAAGTACCAGTTTGCAGGTCAGTATTTCTGCACGCTGACGGGTAATCTGTCCTTCCAGCGCGGCAGGGATCAGGATATCCATCTCCACGCTCCAGAAGGCTTCGCTGGCGATGGTTTCAGCGCCTGGGAAACCGGCAATCTGTTTGTGCTCTAACTGCCAGGCAGACAGCGCGGTCATGTCGATACCCGTGGAGTTAAACAGCGTTGCGGTGTGATCCTGAATAGCGACGACACGCGCACCCGCTGCGGCGAACAGGCGGGCGGCTTCGCTGCCGACGTTACCAAAACCTTGTACCGCCACGCGAGCGCCTTCAACTTCAATGTTCGCACGACGCGCGACTTCCAGACCGCTGACGAAAACGCCGCGACCGGTGGCTTTATCACGCCCTAACGAGCCGCCGAGGTGAATAGGTTTACCGGTGACCACACTGGTCACGGTGGTGCCGTGGTTCATGGAGTAGGTATCCATCATCCAGGCCATGACTTTTCCGTTAGTACCTACATCCGGGGCAGGAATGTCTTTCTGCGGCCCAATGATAATGCCGATTTCGCTGGTATAACGGCGGGTTAAACGCTCCAGTTCACCTTCAGAAAGTGAGAACGGATCGACGCGCACACCGCCTTTGGCTCCGCCGTACGGCAGATTCAACGCTGCGCATTTGATGGTCATCCATGCAGACAGGGCCATCACTTCATTAAGATCAACATCAGGATGATAACGCACACCGCCTTTGCCCGGACCGCGGGAAAGGTTATGTTGCACGCGATACCCTTCAAAATGACGGATAGTGCCGTCATCCATCTGCACCGGGATATCGACAATCAGCGCGCGTTTTGGGTGGCGCAGGGTGTCCACCCAATGGGAAAGTTCGCCCAGGTAAGGGGCCACACGCTCGATTTGTTGCAGGTAGGTATTCCAGGCAGATGTGCTGCTATCTGAAGCGTAAGATAACTTATCCATGATAAACCTTAGTTATAAAAGTAATATATTCTTAATTTGGCCGTGGTATACAGTGAATCTCACCATATAAACCTAAATTTAACATTTTTTTCATAGAACGGCCTGCCTGGCTAACACGGATTATCGGTATGAGTAGTGTGGATTTTGGCTTGGTGGTGAATAGTTATTCTTTATTTTGGCTGTCATCGCGGTTTTTTTTGCGGTTTATGTAGTTTAATATGCATAACTTGTAAAAATCGCAATTTGTCAGATTTATGACGCACCTCTAAAAGTAAATAATATGATAATAAAATGTGTTTGCTTTATTGCTGTTAAGCTGGGCGTCAGTAGGTCACGGCGATGGTGACAGTATCGGCATAGTTGTCTGGCGTGTAGTTCGCGCTGGGAACGGTGGCGTAAACCGGGTAGGTAGTCGTTGTCCCCGTGCCGCTGCCCGCAACGGTATTAAGCGCAGTATTGCCCCAGATCGTACCGGAAGGACCTGGCGTCGAACTAAGCTGGTAGGGGACTTTATCCGTATTTGACCCCGTGCCTGCCATCACGCCGCTGCCTGCCGTATTGCCGTTGGAGGGTTGAAGTCCGATGGTGTAAGGCGTGTTATTAGAGCAGGCTACGCCTACGTTATTTGACGCCGTGAGATTACGACCCGTTCCGCTGGTGGGAGCAAAGCTGATGTTAGTCGCGGAGGTGATATTACACTGTTTGCTGACAGCAGCTGTGACGGTGAAAGGAAACCTGGCGGCAACGGTATCACCACAGGTGGTCGGCGGGAAAAGCAATCCAGGATTAAGGGTGACAAGGGCTGTCGCCGCCGTATAGCTATCCTGATAGTTTCCGGGGACGGCGGCGATTTGTGGCGTGACGATCTGCGCCGATACCGTGAGTGAACCTGTCACTGGCGTCAGATTCAGCAGGTTAAGCTGTACCATGGGAAAAGTGGTTCCCGACTGATACTGGCTGCCCCAGACTTTGGTGCGCCCGCTATCCTGGTAAAGCTGGTATGCCAGCGTTCTGGCGGGGTTTCCGCTTAACGACATATTTCGCGGTGTCACCTGGCCACTGACGGCCGAGGCGCCAATATTAAAACAGAGATTGATCCCTGCCAGCACGTCACCAAGCTCTTTGGTGCAAGTGTAACTGAACGTCATTGATGACGTTGCGCCTGTCGCAGACAGTGGATTGACCGAACCTAAATTTATGGATTGCACATTGCTCACCGAACAGGTTACCGCATGGCTAATTGCCGGACAAAAAAGTACGGCAGCGATGAGTAGCAAATGTCTTAACCTCATGAGCGCACTCCTGTTAGTGTGGGCGACAAACCAGTGGGCCTATTTGCGTAATCCCCTTTGCTGACGCGGGATAGTCAAATTGCACGCGACAACTACCGGTGTCCGTCTCAACGCGCAGCGTGTTGTGCTGCTCCAGGGTGTCGAACCATGTCATTCCATCAAAGCCAACGACAGACGATTGTCCTTTTCCGTTGATGGCGTAAGCCATGCTGCCTTCAGGAATTGGCTTACCCTGATTATCGACGAGGATAATCTGCGCAGCGCGGACGGGGGTGATGCCAAAGCTAACCAAGGTACCGGAACGATCGGCTGGCGTGGCATTCGTCTCAACGCGTGCGATCCGCACATTGGTGGGGAGATCCATCGGGTCAATACTGATCAGGTTTTTTTGATAACTGTTGAGCGGCGTGACCAACAGTAGTCCCTGGTCATCGCTGCGACCAATCAGGTTATTTTGCAATTTGACCGGAACATCAGGCACGCCGTCAGTTGAAACCACGGCAAAACCATTATTGATTTCTCTTGCTGCAAACAGGCCGCCTCCCATGGTCACCAGCGATCCGGTTGCGCCTGCATAACCGTAATGGTTATCCGGTAAACGGCTGAATCCCGCGTACGCTTTACCATAACGTCCCAGATATCCCACTTCTCCCTGGCCACTTTGCCGGGAAGCCTGCTGACTGGCGGCCAGATTCCAGCCCCAGCCGCCGTCGGCAGGGGGCGTCAGGCTGGCATTGAGCTGGTAGCCGGTTTCGTCGTTGGTACGTTGTAGGGTGCTGCTGGCGCTCAGATTGTTGTCGGTCGTGATCGTCACCATCAAATAGAGACTGCGATCGCGGTTATCGTCAATGTTCTGATTGAATCCGGCATTCAGTGAGATGTTGTCTGTAACAGACTTAAACCAGCTGGCGTTGGCGTAGCGCACCGCATTTTCGTGTGGATAACGAAACTGCAAATAGCTCAGGCTGACATTACCGGCTGCTTCCAACGAATAGCCAATGACTGTGTTGCTGTTAAGCGTGGGAGGCGGCTCGCCGTAATGGGTGGCGACATCGCGATAATCGCCGGAAGTTGCCGTGGTACTGGTACTGAAATTAAACCGTTCACCGGACCAACGGTAACCAAAACTGTACAAATAACCGTTCTTTCCTGAGTCGGTACTTGCGGCAAGTGAGGTCGAAAACGTGCCGCTGCGGGTTCCCGGGATCCAGTCGTTACTGAAGCCCGCGTTAATCAGTCCATCGCTGGTTTCCGCATGAGTCCCGGCGGTGAACGTATTGCTAAACCCGCGACGCCACGTAGCGCTCAATACTGGTGCGCTGGCATAATCAAAAGAGGAGTAACCATAATTTTCGCGTACCGTGCCTAATTCTGCCGACCAGGCGGTTAATCCTTCCCGCAGGAGTTGCTGATCGTTGTAGAACGAGAAATTTTGTACGCTCGTTCTGCCCAGCGCATCTGTCATCATTACCTGACCCGTTCCCGCGCCGCTGATGTTAGGCATTGTGTTGATCTGAAAGCTACCTGCGGGGACTTCTCCGTTGTAGTACCTGACGCCGTCGACGTACAGCTCAACGTTTGACGGTAACGTCGCGGATCCCAGATATGCTGGAAGCGGGGTGGTTGGCATATAGGGCTGCAACCCAAAATCGGTGCCTATCTGAATGCCGCCGATTCGCGTCGGTCGGGACCAGATGAGTGAACTTGTCAGGGTATCGCCAACGGTTAACGCCAACATCGAATCAGGAAATGACGTACGCCAGCTGGTATCAAGGCGCTCAACGCTGTTATCGGCATATTCCTCGGTAGAGTACTGCGTCAACTGGGTGGTGCTGAGCACGCCGGCCGCATTGAAGGCGCGAATTTCGCTGAAGGTATTGATTGCGCTTTCATCCCCCTGTTGCGTATAGATATCATAATTGAGCAGCGCCCCGCGTGATGTTGTTGCCGTTGGCACGGTTTCGGTGGGCGAGTTAAGCTGCGTGGTCGCAAGATCGAGTGAACTGAGTGGCGCAGTAAGCGAGAGCGTTTGCAACTGAACGTTGTAGTCAATGGTTAGCTGGGGGATATCGTTCAGGCCGACGGCGTTAGTGGCGTCTGGAGCAAAGCGAAAGCCCATTTTACGCAGAGTATCTGCTCCTGCATAAAGCTTTCCATTATCGTAGCCAAAATGTACCAGCCCAACGGGATTTCCATTTAAGGTGACGTCGAGATACAAATCGACACCCGTAATCTGCGAGGCGCTATTAATAACACCACTTTCATTCTGGTTATTATTCAGCGTTTGTGCGCAAACCATTCCCGATATTAATACTCCATTGAGAAAGCAATATTTCACCAGAAGCCAGGATCTGTTACAGATCTTGTACTGTTTTTTGGCCATTGATTGTGACTTCAACTTTCCCGCCATAATGATTATTCCTGGCTGACGGGGAGACTATCCAGCGCATTGTTGAGCCGGGTAAAACGTAGCCTAATAGTCCGGGTGTAATGACTTTTTTAGTACCATCAGGGCTTATAAATGTTGCAGCAGATAACTGTGCATGCCCATTTCCCTGATTACTGACTTCAATAAATTTTTTGCCATCCAGTTGTTGTAATTTCCATTGTAGTTTTGCCTGCGTTTGTGCCGCTGATGTTGGTTGAATGAAAACAGGAACAGAATAATGCAGCACAAACTGAAGCTTGTTTTTTTCGACTTTTGCAGGCGGTAACTCATCTATCGATAAACGATAAGCGTCTTCGGCATGTGCCGAGGGAGGGCTTGTGCGAATAACTCGAATCAACTGACGTTCTCCTGGGGCTAATGCCAACATCGGCGGGCTAATCACCAGCCCCTGAGAGGGGGAAAGTTTGTCGTCATAAGCGCTTTGACTCCAGCGAAAAACCCGAACCTGGGCATTGAGCACATTTTCACCCGCGTTACTCAGCCAGATACCATCGGCATTTTGCGTCGCTTGCAACGTTAACGTGACCGGGGCTATTTGCAGTCCGCTGGCGGTGGCTAGATTGACGCTCGCAACCATCCCTAGCAGGCATGCGCAGGCACACTGCTTTACAGGCAGTTTTACTCTCATATGGCTTCCAGAAGTTAGTAGTTAACGTTAACCGTTACCGTATCGGCATAGTCGTCAGGAGTGAAGTTGGCGCTCGGTGCGGTGGCATAAACAGTATACGTTTGCGCCAGACCTGTACCCGTCGCCGCTACCCCATTTCCTGGTGCGGTGTCGGTGGCGGTATTCCCCCACACCGGACCTGTTGCTGACGTACGATTTAGCTGATAGGGCACTTTATCGGTATTGGTGGCAGCGTTAGCTACGGAGGACATGGCGCCCGAACCCGTTGTCGTCCCTCCATTGGCAGCCGACGGTGCCAGACCGATAAAATAGGGTGTGGTTTTTGAGCAATTAATTGAAATAGTGTTGCTTGCACTGGTATTTGTCGCCGTGGTATTCACCGGACCAAGTGTAATATTTGAAGCCGATCCGGCAGTCACGGTACAGGCCTTTTGAATCGTCATCAGCACCTGAAATGTTCCGTTAACGGTTGCTGCATTAGCCACAGAAATAATGGAAAAGGCGCAGCAACAAAGAATTAAGCGTTTGTCTAAGACTAGAGCCATATCCTTTACCTTTTTCAAATAACCACATTTATTACTTTAGAAAAACAATAATGTGGCACAAGAAGACATAATTTAACCCTAGAATAAGTATTAGACGTACGCCAGTTGATCTAATGAATTTTACTTAGGAAAAAGGTGATGTCGTCTGCAAAAAAATAATACCAATGGGTTAGTATATTGTTTTGTTTTTATGCTATGGCCGAGGTTAAGTCAGGAGGATAGAGGGCAACATATTCCCTGGATGGTACTCAAAATAACCACCCACAAAATGAGAGTTGTATTATTTATCTTACACGTATTACGTGTAGGTTATGGGCTGTGGAAAATGACCTTATAACCTTGCTCATTCCAGTGTTGGAGCAGTTCATTTTGTCTGCGGGTTGGCGTAATACCGGTCCAGACAAAAAGGGTTTGCCCAGGGAAAAGTTCGGGTCTTGGCGATTCAATGGGTTCAGCCAGAACGGCAATGTGCCAACCAGATTGCGATAAGCGCCAGGCTTCGAGCCACAGACGGGTTCTGTCTTCAACATCCCAGGCCATCAGGAGGGCATCCTTTCCTGACTTGCGCCGCGTTTCAGACAGCAGTGTGGCAACATATTCAATCAATGCGCCATCAAGCATGCTGTTCATTATGCGAGATGTATTATGGTCAAGTATCAGCCGTTGACGTACGGGGCGATAAACGTGATCGATCAGCGCATCTACAGGGTGAACACGACCGAGTGCGGTAATTTTGGCTCGCAGCTTCGGTGGATGCGCCATGCGAAGAATGCTCATCATCTCTTCTTGTAATTGATTCCAGTCGTCGTCAGCTTGACGGGTACTGGTTTCCAGCAATGCCTTAACTTTCCCAACAGGTATGCCATTGCTAATCCAACGTTTTATTTCTTCAATACGCTGAATATCTTCTTCATCAAAGAGTCGGTGGCCACCTTCACTGCGTTGAGGTTTGAGTAAACCGTAACGTCGTTGCCATGCCCGAAGGGTGACAGGATTTATCCCGCAACGTTCTGCGACATCCCCAATGCTGTAATAAGCCATAGTTCCCCCGAACACTCCTGATTCTCCGTCACCGATATGCGGTTCCTGTTATTTTGTACAACATGCATCAAATTGTACAAAACATACAGAGGATTCTAGCAAAAATAAGATTTACTTTACTATCACGCAGGGAGCAAATGCTGAATTTTTATGTTCAGCATGAGGGCGGTTGTGGTGATTGTTTATTTATAACAATGCGTTAGTTATTTTGACGCTGAGAAATCATTTTTCTCTGGCCATGCAACAGACGGAATACCATTCAGGCAGGCTTGTGCAAAAAGGTTACCCTGGAAGATTTCAATACCTGCGGACTCAAGCCACATCCACTCTTCAGGTTTTTCAACGCCGACAGCGGAAATCATGATTTCCAGTGAAGTGCAGCATTTGATAATTGCCTGAATGATGGCCTGTCTTGGTCCACTTTTATGCACATCCGTGATCAGCTCGCGGCTTATCTTAATTCGGTCGGGTTGAAAACGAGACAGAAGCTGAAGCCCGGCAAAACCTGCCCCAAAATGATCTATCGCCACACAGATCCCCGCAGCCTTGAGTGACTTTACGGCCTGCGCGAACGTATCAAAGCGCGATATAACTTCGCTTTCGGTAAACTCTACAATGATTTGTTCAGGCACCAGTCCGTGCGCCGCGATTTCGTTTATCAGAAAGCTGACTGCATCGGATTTGTTTACCAGGGTCATGGGGAGCAGATTGACTGACAGCATTTTGTCGTTAAGTCCCAGCGCGCTTGCCATTGCAAAAGCAGCCTTTTTGCTTTGCAGATCCGCGGTATACAGTTCTTCAGGATTTAAGTTGCCAAAATAAGTTGCGGGCGTTTCACCGTCTCTACCACGAATAAGTGCTTCCAGAGCAATGACGCGCTGCGACATAGGATCGATAATGGGTTGAAAAGCAAAGCTGAAATCGATATTGGACGGGAGTGTGCTTTCATCCAGGAGAGTACAAGAGTTGTCGGCAATAAAACTCCAGTAATCAGGCGCAGGTATTTCAAAATAACTCGATTTTTCCGTCGCAAGGACAAATGTGCGGAAAAACTGTAATGCCCGGTCATCATAGGTGAGCTGAAATTTTGATGTTCCCTTGTTAAGTACCTCTTGCAGGACGTCATTGCGTTCATGTTTTTGTAAATCAAATAACTCCATCCCCACCTTTCCGAATCTTCTCGCAGGCGCGTAATCACACATCAGCTCAACGATATTGTGGTGCCGTGGATCGCTACATATACAACGATAAATCTCTTTTACCTGCTCCTCAGGACCTTCAAGCAGTTGGAAAAAGTGGCGGCCATTAAAGAGTAAAATCCCCGTAACATCGGATCGCCGGTTTTTTAGATTTGCGGCTGTCACCATATCCTCAAGCGCTCTGAGGGGGGCGTCATCACGTAGATGGCTACGGTAAATAATGGTCGTGAGCATGGGCAGTCCGGGATCAAGGGAAGGGAAGAGGTATGGACAGTATCAAACAAACCAGCTTATGTCCTGATTCTAATACATTATTCTAACTTTATTTTTACAAACAAAGGTCCTTAAACAGATCGAATTCATTTGTTAAAAGAAGTGAATTGTACAAATGAATTTGATTTTATGTGGTTGTATATTGATGCAAGTTGTTGATTGTATTGATTTAGCACTTTTTGATAAAAATTGATGGTTCGTGTTGTACACATTTTTGGTACAACTTTGCTACTGTTATAAAACTTAATATTCACCAGCATTTTGTTACAGGAGCATGACATGCAGCAGCATACCGTTCGCACTGATACTGCAAGCGCGATTTCTCGTTACTTTGCGAAGGCGCATCTGCCAACTCAACAGGAAACATTGGGAGAAATCGTCACTGAGATACTCAAGGATGGACGAAATCTGAACCGCAAATCACTTTGCACCAAGCTTCTGTGTCGTCTTGAAAAAGCATCCGGGGAGAAAGAACAGAAACATTACAATGCGTTAATTGGCCTGCTTTTTGAATAAAACAAACCCCTTACTTATAGGGGTAAGTAGTGAAGGAGTTATGAAGAAAACTGATAGTGAACGCCTGAAACATGAAATTACAGGTTTGGCTGTGCTAGAAATTTTGCGAATGCATACAGACGTTTCGTTAGCTGCAGTGATTAAGCAATTGCGACTTATGCAGGCCAGTGAAATAGATGGCACACGCAAGCAATTAATTGACAGCGTTATCAATGATTTTACAAACATTAATCCGGGGAAGATAAGTAGAAAACCGGATAAAACCAGAGATGAGAGTGCTTTCAGTGCCAGCAAAAACCCTAAATTACATTAAAGATAATCTTCCAGACTATACAAGCGAGGTTACCATGCTTCATGAAATTTGAATCGCCACGGATAATCTAGACACTTCCGAGCCGTTGATAATACTGGTTTTCATATTCTGTCGGTGACATCTGTTCGCTAGAACCATGCCGACGCTTACTGTTATAAAACATTTCGATGTAATCAAAAATATCACTGCGGGCTTCTTCCCGCGTTCCGTAGATCTTTTTCTTTATCCGTTCACGTTTCAACAACTGGAAAAAACTTTCTGCAACCGCATTATCATGGCAGTTACCGCGACGGCTCATGCTACCCTCCAGGCCGTGTGATTTCAGGAACGACTGCCACTCATGGCTTGTGTACTGACTGCCCTGATCCGAATGAACCAGCACCTGTTTTTCGGGATTACGCCGCCATACAGCCATCAGCAGTGCGTTCAGGACAATGTCCTTTGTCATCCGGGATTGCATGGACCAGCCGATAATTTTGCGTGAGAACAGATCAACAACAACGGCAAGATACAGCCAGCCTTCGTGGGTCCTGATGTAGGTTATGTCCGTTACCCAACGCTCATCAGGAGCATCCGGATTGAACTGTCGCTGGAGCCTGTTGGGTGACACGATACTGGCCTCGCCTTTACGTGCCCGCGGGCTTCGGTATCCGACCTGAGCCTTTATTCCGACACGTTTCATCAGTCTCCAGACTCTGTTTACTCCGCACTGTTGCCCGCTGTCACGCAGATCCAGATGGATTTTGCGATAACCATAGACGCATCCCGACTCCAGCCAGAACTGTTTAATCTGTCCTGTCAGTCTCAGGTCTGCCTGATGGCGTTGTGAATGCGGCTGCTGAAGCCAGGCGTAAAAACCACTGGGATGAACATCCAGCACCCGACAGAGCAGGCGAACAGGCCAGCAACAGGAGTTGTCACGGATAAAGGCGTACCTCAGTCGGACAGCTTTGCGAAGTACGCCGCGGCTTTTTTTAATATGTCCCGTTCGTCGGTAACCCGTTTCAGCTCTTTCTGGAGACGGCGGATCTCGGCCTGAGCATC
>NZ_JAOWGT010000051.1:0-50554 GCF_030333005.1 Citrobacter sp. Cpo030
TTATGGTTTCTACTAAACCAACGTTTACGAAAATGAATATTTCAGGTGCAAATGGCATGATCCCGGCTTTTAGCGAAGGGATTGATCATGCTGATAGGCTATGTACGGGTGTCAACAAATGACCAGAACACAGCATTGCAGAGAAACGCGCTCGAGTGTGCAGGATGTGAGCTGATATACGAAGACAAGATAAGTGGAAAAACGTCTGACCGACCAGGCTTAAAAAAGGTGCTCAGAACATTATCAGAAGGTGACACGCTGGTGGTCTGGAAGCTGGATCGTCTCGGTCGTAGTATGCGGCATCTTGTCGTGCTGGTCGAAGAAATGAGGGAGCGAGGGATAAACTTCCGCAGCCTGACCGACAGCATAGATACATCCACACCAATGGGGCGCTTTTTTTTTCATGTCATGGGGGCGCTTGCCGAGATGGAGAGAGAGCTTATTGTTGAGCGAACACGGGCTGGCTTAGCTGCTGCGCGCGAAGATGGGCGGATTGGTGGCAGACGACCAAAGTTAACTACAGAAGAGTGGGCTCAGGCTGGAAGGTTGATTGCTGCAGGTGAGTCAAGAAAACGTGTGGCTATAATTTATGATATAGGGGTGTCGACGCTGTACAAAAAATTCCCTGCGAGATGTTGAGAAGACGCCACCGCGTCGTCGTATGCAAGAACGGGCGGCGGCGGACTGGCGAACGTTCGTTAGTGCGAGTATTGAACGATTGCCAGTCACGGCGGATTGTACTTAAGCAATATAACGGTTCAAGGTGTTTAATCTGAAACCAGCCACATATCAGCCTCTTCAAACATTTCCTGAACAGTACGGCTTATCTGTTCCTTCTCATGCTTGCTGGCGTCAGTGTCGATCGCCGGCAGCGTCATCATCGGTTTTACCCAAGTACCAGTATCGGGAAAAGGCGCGGTTTCACACTTATTTCCCTTAGAATTACATCCTTTACATTAGACCTATGAATACAAGATGAAGTGCCACTTATTTGGCTAAAATGCAAACATAAATCTAACTTGGATGTGGTTTTGCGTTATTTTATAACGTTCTTTTCTAATAAAAAACATAAAGAAATATTTGTTTTAGCCGATAATCTGTTTTAACTGTATCTATTTGATTCACGAAAGATAGTAGAATGTATGTTGTTACATAGGGTCAGGCATATAAAGAGGTCGGTGTGAAGAATAACCACAATTTAAAACGAATTAAGCCTTATGTGATATCAATCACGTTTTCATTTTTTATTTTTTTCTCATTGTCTGAGATTTCAATGTATTATATATACAAGGAGAGGATTGCATCATATACAGAACGAGTTTTGAATAGAAGCGTTAGTCTCATTCAACAGATTGATAAAATAAATGATAGTTATGAAATATTTAATGCTTATAGTCCTTGTAGTGAACTACAACTTCATGCTCTAAGAGTGGCCTTATGGCCCTATGCTCTTATAAAAGATATATCATTTATTTCAAATGGTGCAGTCATATGTAGTGCTTTATGGGGAGTGTTGCCAGCACCATTGCTTCTCAATATCTATGATAGAAAAGTTGAAAAGGACAATGTAACTTGGTTTTTTGGTGTGTTACTGGATAATAATGTAAAAGCTGATTTGCTAAGCAATCAAAAATTAGCCATAACGATTTCACCATTTGCATTTAATAGATTTGTTACAGACCGTGAAGAGAAGGGGTTTTCTGCAATTGTAGGTGACAGAGATCATTCGCTTCATTTGTTCAAACTTGGTGAGCAGGTCGATCTTCTTGAAGAGGCTCAGCATGATAAATCCTACCAACTAGGACTTATTACCACGCAAAGCTGTAATAAAAATAATAATGTCTGTGTCATGGGGGGAGTTAAATTTCCGTGGATGAGTTTCGATAGTTGGCTAACGATGTTGTTGATTTCCTTTACATCTATTGTAACCGGTGTTCTTCTGGGTGGTTTTTATAATCAAAGAGTTGCACGTAAGCAATCATTAGTTTCAAGATTAAAAAATGCGATAAGAAGCGAATCATTATATCTTGTGTATCAACCTATTTATAAAATAAAAACCGGAAAAATTATTGGTGTGGAAGCACTAATTAGATGGGATGATCATGATATTGGTAGCATTCCTCCTGATATTTTTATCCCTATTGCAGAGAAGCATGGTTTAATCCAGGAAATAAGTGATTTTGTATTTCGAATGGCAGTAAAGCAAACCATGTCTCTTTCTGAGGAATTTGATATTTTTATAAGCATTAATGTTAGTTCTCAAGACCTTCTGTCGGAATCATTTCAAGAAAAAGTGTTTCAGATGATTGATGAATCAAATATAAAACCTGGTATGATAATGATGGAGTTAACAGAAAGGCAGAGCGCGGAAATAAATTCCCTCCAAAAGGTTATTTCTTTATTTAATAATAAAGGTATATCAATAGCTATTGATGATTTCGGGACTGGTCATTCAAATTTAAACTGGCTATCAAATTTACAAATAGATGAAATTAAAATTGATAAATCAATTACAGATTCTATCGATGAATGCTCTATAAATAATAATGTATTGTCAGGGTTGGTGGAGATTTTTAAAGATATAACTCACAAAGTTGTTTTCGAAGGTGTAGAAACATCAACTCAGGTGAAATATTTAACTGAAATGTTCCCTGAGTGCGGTGTCCAAGGGTGGTATTACTCAAAGCCACTATCTATAGATAAATTGACAAAATTAGTCGAGGATGCCAATTTGCCTTAACATTTAACACTTTATTTTCATTGTTTTCGCATTCTATATAACACGTGTAACCGCGAGCTATATAAATTTAACTGCAGAAGGATTTTGATATCTTGCCGCATTCAATCTGCGAGTTGGTTCAAAATTGTATGTAATGTCATGTTCGGCTTCATCAGAGAGCTGGCCGAGTTAGGCTTCACGCGTCATTGACTGGGAATATCTTCCACACAGTCTCACCTCTAGGTTGTACTTTGAAGTATAGGTTTTAGCTCAGAAAGTGTTGGTATATTAAGTATGGATAAACGCGTAACTAGTTGAATTTTATGAAGTGGAAATATTGTGGATATACCAGCAAGAAAAGTTAAGTTATTGAAAATATTACCAATGAAATCGGTCTCGAAAACCGGAGTAGGGGCAACTCTACCGGGGGTTCAAATCCCCCTCTCTCCGCCACTATTCAAGCACTTGCACGCCTCGCTTTCAACGACAGTTCTCATGGATGTTTTTTTCTTTGAGTATCCTCACAAGTTTATCGTTGTAATGCCCGTGTGATAAAAAAATACGTTTCGTATAAATAAAAAGCCCGCTTCATATGAAGCGGGCTTGCTTGTTTTTGCGTCAATTAGAACTGGTAGACTAAACCAACGGCAACGATGTCGTCAGTTGCGATACCATTGCTTTCATAGAAGCTGTCGTCTTCGTCCAGCAGGTTGATTTTATAATCGACATAGGTGGACATGTTTTTGTTGAAATAGTACGTCATGCCCACATCAACATATTTTACCAGGTCTTTGTCGACATAACGCCAGTTACCACGACTGACTTCCTGACCACCTAAATCGCTACCTTTAGATTGCAGGTAAGCGATGGAAGGGCGCAGACCGAAGTCGAACTGATACTGTGCAACAACTTCAAAATTCTGCGTTTTGTTGGCAATACCGCCTTTCGCGGAGCCATCATCATTTTTTCCGCTACCGTATGCTGTCATGTTACGGGTTTCTGCGTACATAGCAGCCAGGTACACGTTGTTCGCGTCATACTTCGCACCAACAGTCCATGCATCTGCTGTTTCACCGCCTGCATAGCTGTTGCGATGATTAATTCCATCTTGATAACCTTTAGCAACCTGGTTATTTGAACGGTCAGAGCTGGAGTATGCTGCCCCGAGGCTTAAACCGAAGTCGAAATCATAGGAGGTTGACAGGCCGAAACCGTCGCCGTTCTCTCTAGATAATTTACGGTTCTCACCGTTACCAGTACCTTCGCCTGCTCCTGCACTTTCATTATTACCCTGGTATTGCAGGGCGAAGTTCAGGCCATCAGCCTGGCCAAAGAAACCATTATTGCGGTAGGTGGCCACGCCGTTGGTACGACCAGTCATATAGACGTCGGTCTGGGTGTAGCTATCGCCACCGAATTCCGGCAGCATATCGGTCCAGGCTTCAATGTCGTAGACCACGCCATAGTTACGACCGTAGTCGAAAGTACCGTTTTGGCCAAAACCTAAACCGGCAAAGGCCAGACGGGTCGCAGAATTTGCGCCTTCACCTTCAGCTGTGTTGGCCTTAATGTTATATTCCCACTGGCCATAGCCAGTCAGCATGTCGTTAATCTGGGTTTCGCCCTTAAAACCCAGACGGGCATAGGTCTGATCGCCATCGTCGCCAGGGTTATCAGAGAAATAACGCAGACCATCGACTTTACCGTACAGATCCAGTTTATTGCCGTTCTTATTATAGATTTCAGCCGCATTTGCTGCGCCTGCAGCTAATAAAGCAGGGAGAAGCAGTGCCAATACTTTTCTTTTCATTATGTATTCCCTTTGCATGATAATTAAAATGAATATGTAGTACTATCCGAGTGACTACATTTGGATACTATCTATGAAGTTCATTTAATTTAAAATATAACATGTAACAAATATATTTAAAATATTTCCAAATGTTTCTTTTGCATCTTTATATAATTATGCGTGTGTGTTAATTACATTGGTATTCGCCATGTGAATTGTTTTTAATCAGTTAGTTATATGTGTTTATCTATTTATTTGTTATGTGTATTTTATTTGTTTTAGATGTTTGTTTTTAATATTCATATAAATTATTTTTCGATATTGGCGTGGTGGGCTTTATAAATTCATGTGGATTTTATTTTTAGTGCAATAATAAAAGATGATTATGTAATAGGGCGGGCAGTGGTCTGCAATGAAAATTATTGCTAAGGTGATTTTCTTTCTACAAAGGGAGATAGCATGGAACTGCACGACTGGCAGTCGCGATTTGAAGCCTGGTTAGCTGATAACCATTCCGGACAAGATGCTGCGCATGACATCTTTCACTTTCGACGTGTGTGGATGACGGCGCAAAAGCTGGGTACAGATGCCCCCGTGGACTGGCTGGTGGTGCTGACCGCATGCTACTTCCACGATCTCGTCAGCCTGCCGAAGAACCATCCTGAGCGTTATCGTTCGTCGGTACTGGCAGCTCTGGAAACACGTCGCGTTTTGATGCGCGATTTTCCGGATTTTCCACGACAGCGGTTATCGGCAGTGTGTCATGCCATTGAGGCGCACAGTTTTAGCGCCAAAATCGCGCCAGAAACCCTTGAAGCGAAAATCGTGCAGGATGCAGACCGGCTTGAGGCGCTGGGTGCAATTGGTTTAGCGCGCGTATTTGCCGTTTCAGGGGCGTTAGGGGTTGCGCTGTTTGATGCGGAAGATCCGTTTGCCCGCAAGCGTAGCCTTGACGATAAACAGTACGCGCTCGATCACTTCCAGACCAAGTTATTGACGTTGCCGTTGACGATGCAAACCGAACGAGGGCGGCATTTGGCACAACATAATGCGGATTTTTTACTGACGTATATGGCGAAGCTGAGTGCGGAGTTAAAAGGAGAATACGAAATGCTGGATCTTGACGCGATTCAACCCTTTAAAGCGCGCTAGTCGTCAATACGGCTGAAACGTCAACCGTGCTAATTTATGTTAATCTGTCGGTTATCCATTTCTGCCGGTTAAATGTATGCAGGATAATTTTTCAGTAGCAGGCTCCATGAACCCGATGACAGATGAAAACGAGACCGACGTGCAGGTGATGTTGGCCAAGTTGCTTGAAATATATGACGTGAAAACGCTGGTTGCTCATCTGAATGGCGTTGGCGAGAACCGCTGGAGCCCGGCCATCTTTAAGCGAGTGGTTGCTAATGAAACATGGCATCGCCTCAGCGACCGCGAGCTCATTCATCTGAATACTTTGTTGCCGAAACCACCTGCGCATCATCCGCACTATGCCTTTCGCTTTATCGATCTTTTTGCTGGCATTGGCGGTATTCGTCGCGGCTTTGAAGCGATTGGCGGGCAGTGCGTGTTTACCAGTGAGTGGAACAAGCATGCGGTGCGCACCTATAAAGCGAACAACTACTGCGATCCGCTCCAACACCGCTTTAATGAAGATATTCGTGATATCACACTCAGCCATCATGACGGGGTGAGTGACCAGCAGGCGGCAGAACATATTCGCCAGCATGTTCCTGAACACGACGTGCTGTTGGCCGGATTCCCTTGCCAGCCATTTTCTCTGGCTGGTGTATCAAAGAAAAACGCGTTAGGGCGGGCCCATGGTTTCGCCTGTGATACGCAAGGCACGCTATTTTTTGACGTGGTGCGCATTATCGATGCGCGTCGGCCAGCCATATTTGTGCTCGAAAACGTCAAAAACCTGAAGAGTCACGATCAGGGCAAAACGTTTCGCATCATTATGCAAACGCTGGACGAGCTGGGTTATGACGTGGCGGATGCGGCGGATAACGGTCCGGACGATCCGAAAATTATCGATGGGCAACATTTTTTGCCTCAGCATCGCGAACGTATCGTGCTTGTCGGCTTCCGACGCGTTCTAAATCTGAAATCAGACTTCACGCTGCGGGATATCGTCACGCGTTATCCGCCGCGGCGTACCACGCTGGCGGAACTGCTTGAGCCGACCGTCGATGCGAAATATGTGCTGACGCCGGTGCTGTGGAAATACCTCTATCGCTATGCGAAAAAGCATCAGGCGCGGGGCAATGGATTTGGCTATGGCATGGTGTATCCCGGTAACCCTGATAGCGTAACGCGCACATTATCTGCGCGTTATTATAAGGATGGGGCGGAGATCCTGATTGACCGTGGCTGGGATATGGCGCTGGGTGAAAAAGATTTTGACGATCCGCAGAATCAGCGCCACCGCCCACGCAGACTTACGCCCAGAGAGTGCGCGCGTCTGATGGGGTTTGAATCTCCGCAGGGCTATCAGTTCAGGATCCCCGTGTCGGATACCCAGGCTTATCGCCAGTTTGGTAATTCGGTGGTCGTTCCGGCATTTGCGGCGGTGGCCAGGCTGCTGGAGCCGAAAATCAGGCAGGCAGTTGCTATTCGCGAGAAAGAGAATCAGCGTGGCAGACGTTCACGATAAAGCAACACGCAGTAAAAATATGCGGGCGATAGCTACCCGCGATACCGCAATTGAAAAACGCCTTGCCAGCGTGCTGACAGAGCAGGGGGTAACTTTTCGCGTGCAGGATGGGACGTTACCCGGTCGCCCCGATTTTGTGGTGGATGATTATCATTGTGTGATTTTTACTCACGGCTGTTTCTGGCACCACCACGATTGCTATTTGTTTAAAGTCCCCGCGACACGAACGGAATTCTGGCTGGAAAAAATAGGCAAAAATGTCCAGCGCGATGCGCGGGATTGTGAAAAGTTGCAGGTTCTGGGCTGGCGCGTACTGATTGTCTGGGAGTGTGCCCTGCGTGGTCGCGAAAAGCTGGACGATGAAGCGTTATCTGAACGTGTCATCGAGTGGATCTGCGGCGGTGGTGACACCGCGCAGATCGACACTCTCGGTATTCATTTACTGTAACGTTTTTTCCGACGGGGTAGCAACGGCATCCGCTTTAACAGGGAACAGGTATTTCCCCAACGTCACCAGCACCACAGCAAACACGATCACGCCGAGTGCCAGCCATTCGATAGGAGCCAGTCTTTCTCCCCCCAGACCGGTACCTAACAACACGGCAACAACCGGATTGACGTAGGCATAGCTGGTGGCTAGCGCCGGGCTGACATTGCGGATCAGGAACATATACGCATTAATGGCAATAATGGAACCAAACAGGGCCAGGTAAGCCACCGCCATAAAGCCTGAAAATGTTGGCATGGTGGTCAGTTTTTCCCCGGAGAGTAGCGATGCACACATCAGCACTATACCGGCGGCTAACATTTCAATGGCTCCGGCCATCATGCCAACGGGTAGGGTAATGCGTGAACCGTACACCGAGCCAAACGCCCAGCTTATCGAACCGATCAGGATTAAAATAGCGCCCCACGGATTGCCACTTAAATTGCCTCCGCTGTTTAGCATGATGATCCCTGCTAGCCCAATCGCTATCCCCAACCATTCCAGCTTGCGCGTTTTGATGCCAAAAAAGTGGCTAAAACACAGCGTAAATAGCGGGACGGTGGCGACCACCACGGCGGCAATACCAGAAGGGACATTTTGATGTTCTGCGACGGTGACCAGCCCATTACCCACAGCCAGCAGCAGGATACCAATTAGCGCGGCGTTCAGGATTAGGCGTAAGGGGGGCAGCTTATGCCCACGAATAAGTAAGAAACTTGTTAATAAAATTCCCGCGGAGAGAAAACGTACGGCTGCCATCATTAACGGCGGCCAGCTTTCAACGCCAATGCGAATAACGAAGTACGTGGAACCCCAAATGATGTACAGCGCGAATAGCGCACTGAAAAGCGGTAACAATTGCCTGAAACGCATAATCCCTCACGGTGGAAATAAAAAGGTGCAACATAGTAAACGTCAAAACTATCTTACTGGCGAGATTTATAATTACGTGTTGATGTTAAAAACTTGTTGACCAGAAAGGTCAGTTTCAGCATGGCGTGTTTTACTTCATACTTATGACTGCAAAAAAATAATATTGAGGGTGAAAATTTTGGCAGGAAGTAGCTTACTGACCTTACTCGATGATATCGCCACGCTGCTGGATGATATTTCAGTGATGGGAAAACTGGCCGCGAAAAAAACCGCGGGCGTGCTGGGGGATGATCTGTCGCTTAATGCGCAGCAGGTGTCGGGCGTGCGGGCTAACCGCGAACTCCCGGTAGTCTGGAGCGTGGCGAAAGGATCGTTTGTTAACAAAGTTATTCTGGTGCCGTTGGCATTATTGATAAGCGCATTTATTCCCTGGGCGATCACCCCCTTATTAATGGTAGGCGGTGCGTTTCTCTGTTTTGAAGGGGTGGAAAAGGTTCTGCATACCCTGGAGGCGCGTAAGCACAAAGAAAGCCCGGAAGAGCGTCAGCAGCGTCTGACTGCTCTGGCCGCACAGGATCCACTCACCTTTGAGAAAGATAAAATCAAAGGGGCAATACGTACCGACTTCATTTTGTCTGCCGAGATTGTCGCAATTACGCTGGGTATTGTCGCGGACGCGCCCTTGCTGAATCAGGTGTTGGTACTATCTGGTATCGCGTTAGTGGTGACCGTGGGCGTGTATGGCCTGGTTGGGATTATCGTTAAGCTTGACGACATTGGGTACTGGTTGGCAGAAAAGCGTAGCCTGCTTGCCCAGTCGCTGGGCAAAGGGTTGCTGGTGGTTGCCCCCTGGCTTATGAAAACACTTTCTGTGGTCGGCACACTGGCGATGTTTTTAGTGGGAGGCGGCATTGTGGTACACGGAATATCGCCGCTGCATCATGCGATTGAACATTTTGCTCAGCAGCAAAGTACATTGATTTCGCTAATGCTTCCGACCCTGCTTAACCTGGTGCTCGGCTTTATCATCGGTGGGATTGTCGTTCTGCTGGTAAAAGCTGCCGCCAGAGTGCGCGGAGTTTCGCACTAATTGTTACAGGACTGATTACGCAAAACGCCTCTTTGTCATCTAAGGTGTAAAGGTTTCTCTTGATACAGGAGGCGGGTATGGTCTTTTCTGTCAGTGAGGAAGTCACCTCCAAAGAGGGTGGCCCACGTATGATCGTTACCGGGTATGCCAGCGGAATGGTGGAGTGTCGCTGGTACGACGGCTTTGGCGTTAAACGGGAAGCATTCCGTGAAGATGAACTGGTGGTGCCTGGCGAGCGAAGACAGCTCTCCCAGGATGCCTGAACATTTGGCTCGACCGTAACCTGGTGATCTCTCACCCATTAGTTATATTTATCATTCCGGTGAGAATTATTTACTTGTCAGGCAAAAAAATTGCAGATAAGGTTTGGTTCACATCAGATTTTCTGGTGTAACGAATTTACAAGTGCTTCTTGCATAAGCAAGCTTGATCCCGACCCGATAAGGGCCGGGATTTTTTTCGCCCTCAGTCAGCGATTGATCTCCGACACGCTAAAGTCATGGATATCAAGCTCGAACGCATCGGCCAGTTCATGCCATGTATGGTAATCACGCCCGTCAACGCTGACGCGCTCCGGGTCATCCTGGCTGCGATGAATTTCACTCTCGCAGATTTCGTTGATTGCCTTTAGCAGCGCGTCGACATCGACGCTGACTTCACGTTTGGCCGTATCGCTGTACTCTTTCGCGGTTTTCATCCTCATACCTCTCAACCGTTAAGGATACCGGGGGAGCGTACCCAAACATCAGATACGCACAACTTAAGTATAGACCGTCGATAAAACCCGCAATCGCGCGTGCACAGCGCTGCCAGAAAAAGGAATTTGTTCTACACTGGCACAAAGCCACAGGAGGAAAACTATGAAGGTGAATGATCGGGTCACAGTCAAAACGGACGGCGGTCCTCGTCGACCGGGCGTGGTACTGGCAATCGAAGAGTTTAGTGAAGGCACCATGTACCTGGTTTCGCTGGAAGACTACCCGCTCGGTATCTGGTTCTTTAATGAATCAGGTCATCAGGATGGTATCTTTGTGGAAAAAGTGGAGTGACATGAGTTCTGCTGTTTGATTCTGACTGGTGGAGTCGCCACCAGTCAGAACGTCTTAGCGCATATTCACAAAGATACCATTGGTGACGTTATCCGTAAGCCTCACAACGTGATAGATAACTTGCTTATTATGCGTTTTAATCTTTCGTTTTATATTCCCCTTATGGGATGACACCGTCTTGGCTTTGATATTCATTTGATCTGATATCTGTATTGTTCCCTGACCCTCCATCCACATACGCAGCATGCTGGATTCGGTTCGACTTAATGATAATGTTGGCAGATTCACATCAATAGCAATATCTACTTCTTTTTTCAGAATATCGCCAAGTAGTTTATCCAGTGAGTCAGGTTTAATTGATTTAGAACTAATCAATAAGTTTTTTCTGACGAGTAGATATTCATCAAAATGCACGTTGGCAATTGCCATAAACACAATAAATAATGTGCTGGGATGCTGATTAATGATTTGCTTTATTTGCTGGCTATTAGCAGGATCGTGGATAAAGCAGTCCTCATTAATAAACACCACAGCGGGTTGTTGAGAGACACAGGCGAGACTGAGTTCATCAACGTTGGAAATGTTGTTGATTTCCCTTTTTTTCACTCCCCGACTTACCAGATATCCGGTTAACCCTAGTCGGGTGTAACTGCATAAATCCATAATAATCGTTGACATGGCATACCCTCACTCAATGCGTAACGATAATTCCCCTTACCTGATTATTTCATCACAACTAAACGGAATAATAACGACCCAAGATGACGCTTTCGCTGTTTTTCAGGCGAATTTACTATCCCGTAAAGTTGCGTATAATTTGCCAGGAAACATCTTAAAGTAAAGTGAATGTTGCGTTATGTGAGTGAGGCAAAAACAAATAAGCCGCGACAGAGATATCCTGGTGGATGTTGTCACTTTTTAAATTTAGGACAATCCTTAGTAAAACAGGATAAAAAATAAGGGTTATTATTTTCCAGGCATTTCGCTGACGATATCGGCCAGTAAATTAAAAATTTCACTGAATAATCGTTCGCAGAATGGCGCAATTAATGGCATTAGCGCCGCCATTAGTGAAATACCTACGGTCAGAGTGAGAGGAAAGCCGATGACGAAAACCGACAGCTGTGGCGCCATGCGATTTAACAAACCAAGTGCGAGGTTCAGCGTGAGCAGCAGCGTCATTACCGGTAGGGCCAGCATTAGCCCGTTGAGGAAAATCAGGCTGCCCGCCCGTGCCAGTGCAAGAAACGCATTGCTGTTCACCGGATTGCCGCCGATGGGCAGAGTATGAAAAGTATCTACCAGCAGCGATATCAGCCATAAATGGCCGTTAAAGGTCAGGAACAGCAGCATGGCGAGCATGTCGATCAGTCGAGCCAGTACCGGCATATTCAGACGGCTACCGGGATCGAAGAACGTCGCGAAGGAAAGGCCCATTTGCAGGCCAATTAATTCCCCGGCGGTACGTACTGCGGCAAACGCAAACTGCATGGTGAAGCCTAAAGCGATACCGATCAGGATTTGTTGCATTGCCTGCCAAAGCGCGCCAACAGAAAAGATGGGGACGTCAACGGCGGGAATCGACGGGGCAATAACGACGGTAATCATCAATCCCAGCCCCAGCTTTACCCGTTTAGGGATGGCTCGTTCACTGAGGATGGGGGCCGTTGAGATGAGCGCCAGTATGCGCAGCAAAGGCCAGAAGTATAAATTCAGCCAGTGGAGCCACTCAACGCTGGACACCTGCAACATAACGTTGTCTACCCGATGATATAGGGGATATTGCTGAACAGCGTACGCACGTAGTCGAGCAGCAGGTTAAGCATCCACGGGCCAGCAACAATGATGGCAATAAACACCGCGACAATTTTGGGGATGAAGGACAGCGTCATTTCGTTAATCTGGGTCGCCGCCTGCAGAATACTGATGATAAGACCTGTGACCAGAGCGACCAACAGCAAAGGCGCAGCAAGGGCCAGGGCGACTTTCATCGCCTCTGTGCCCATCATCATGACCGATTCAGGAGTCATTTCGCGCCTCTAACTGTAAAAGCTTTGTGCCAGCGAGCCGACAAGCAGCTGCCAACCGTCTACCAACACAAACAGCATCAGCTTGAACGGCAACGCGATTGTGGCGGGCGGTACCATCATCATCCCGAGCGCCATCAGCACGCTGGCAATCACCAGGTCGATAATCAGAAACGGGATAAAAATGGTAAAGCCTATCTGGAATGCTGTTTTCAACTCACTGGTGACATAAGCAGGCAGCAAAATTCGCATCGGCACGGCTTCTGGTCCCTGTAACGGACCGCTGTTTGCTAAGCGCGCGAAGAGTGCCAGATCGGCTTCACGGGTCTGGCGCAACATAAACTCACGCAGCGGCTGGGCGCCTTTCTCCATTGCTTCCTGCATGGAGATCTTCTCTTCGCTGAACGGTTGGTATGCGTCAACGTAGATTTTATCGATCACCGGCGACATGATGAAAAAGGTCAAAAAGAGCGCCAGGCCCAGGAGCACCTGGTTAGGCGGTGCAGAGGGGGTACCCAGCGCATTTCGCAGTAGACCGAAAACGATGATGATGCGGGTGAAGCTGGTCATCATCAGTAAAATTGCAGGCAGGAACGTCAGTGAGGTGATGAACACCAGCGTCTGCACGGGCAACGTCCAGTTTTGTCCGCCGCCCGGCAACGGCTGACTGACCAGACCCGGGAGTTGGGCGAGGGCAACGGGGCTGAAAAGCCACAAGCCTGCCAGCGTAAGGGATAACAAACGGCGCATCAGGATCTCCCAGGACGCTTCAGCAAACTCTTCATCATGGCCTGGAAATCCGCAGGGGAGGCCGTTTTTTCTTCTGCATCGGCAGGTGCCGGGGGCAGGGTGTGCAGGACGTTAATCTGCGAGGCTGTGACGCCAAGTACCAGACGGGCATCTTCGACCTCGACAATCACCACGCGCTCACGTGGACCCAGTGAGGTGCTGGCCGTAACTTTCAACCCGCGCGTACCGGCACTTTTGGGGGCAAACCCTAGACGTTTAATGACCCAGGCCGCCGCCAGGATCAAGACGATGATCCCGAGCAGCGCGCCGCTTACCTGCACCAGCGGTGAGCCGGGAACGGCGGCGGGTTGAGAAACGGTAGCCTGGGTATTCATGATTAACGGCTCAGACGGCGCATACGTTCAGACGGGGTGATAATGTCAGTGATACGCACACCGTATTTATCCGCTACCACGACGACTTCGCCCTGGGCAATCAGATAACCGTTGATCAGGATATCCAGCGGTTCGCCTGCCAGACCATCCAGTGCGACAACCGACCCTTGCGTCAAACGCAGCAGTTCTTTGATGGTCATGCGGGTACGGCCCAGTTCGACGGTCAGTTTGACCGGAATGTCCATGATCAGGTCGATGTCCTGCAAAGCACCGCTGACGTCGCCGCCACCTAACTGCTGGAATACCGCATCGGCCGCACTTTTGGTGGGCGTGGTTTTTTGCTCGTTTAACGCGTCAGCCCACAGATCGTCCAATGCGCCAGTGTTCTCATCGGACGGATTATTCATATCACTCATTTGGGCTGTTCCTCATTCAGCGAATTCAAAATCGGGTTTATCAGATGTTCTACGCGTAACGCATACTGACCGTTTACGGTGCCATACTGGCTGGTCAGCACAGGCACGCCGTCCACATGAGCAATAATGCGGTCGGGTTTTTCAATCGGCAGTACATCGCCGGGTTTCAGTTTTAAAATCTGGGATAGCCGCAGCGGAATGTCGGCAAAGTTTGCCACCAGCTCCAGCTCAGAATGCTGAACCTGACGCACCAGATTATTGCGCCAGTTCTGATCTTCATTACGTGAGTTTTCCAGCGGCGGATTCACCAGCAGCTCACGCAGTGGTTCAATCATGCTGAATGGCAGACAGATGTTAAATTCACCGGTCAGGTTGCCAATTTCAACGTGGAACGGGGTATTCACCACGATGTCGTTCGGAGAGGTGGTGATATTGGTAAATTTCACCTGCATCTCGGAACGAACGTATTCCACTTCCAGCGGGTTGATGGCCTTCCACGCGTCGCTATAGCTTTCCAGCGCCAGCTTCAGCATGCGGTTGATAACGCGCTGTTCCGTGTGTGTAAATTCGCGACCTTCGACTTTCGTCGGAAAACGACCGTCACCGCCAAACAGGTTGTCTACGGCGATAAATACCAGACTCGGTGAGAACACCACCAGACCCGTACCGCGCAGCGGCTTCAGGTGGATTAAGTTCAGGTTGGTCGGAACCGGTAAGTTGCGCGCAAATTCATGGTATGGCTGGATACGGATCGCACCCACGGTAATATCTGGGCTACGGCGCAACAGGTTAAATAACCCCATACGGAACTGGCGCGCAAAGCGTTCGTTAATGATCTCCAACGCCTGTAAACGCTCACGTACCACGCGACGCTGAGTGTTGGGATCATAAGGACGAATATCGCTTTCTTTTGCGATACCTGAAATGGGTTCGTCTTTGGTTTCGCTATCGCCGTTGAGCAATGCGTCGATTTCAGCCTGAGAAAGAATACTGTCGCCCATGTCTTTACCGCAGAATAAAAGCTGTATAAAGAACGTCGGTGACAACCTGTTTCGGCTGTCCAACAACGAGCGGAGTCGCCAGCGTCTCTTTGATGGCGGTAATCAGCTGTTGCTTACCTTCCTCGGTGGCGAGTGTGGCTGCATTCTGACGAGAGAACAGCAGCAGCAAGCGGCTGCGCACTTCCGGCAGATATTCATTAAGACGTGAACGTGTCGCCTCATCTTTCATGCGCAACGTGATACCGATATACAGCACACGGTCTGCATCACCCAGATTGACGGTAAAGGTATCCAGCGCAAAGAACACCGGGGCTGGCGGTGGAGGCGGTTCCGCTTTGACGCTGGCGGACGGCTGCTGCTGCATGCGCCAGTAGCTATAACCCGCAGTTGCGCAGGCGGCGAGGGTAATTAATACCAGCAGAGGGATCCAAATAGCGCGTTTACTTTTTTTGTTAATCGCGGAGTCAGTCATCAGATACGGGCTTCCTGTTTCGGTACAGCTTATGGGCTGATTATCCCGTGTCCTGTCCACGACAAAGCGTGGAAAAGACGCGGATAATCATGCTACCTCTGGCGTTAGGCGAAGATGTCTACTGCGCCATCGCCGCGGGCAGCGGCTTGCAGTGAGGCTGGGGTTGCCAGTATTGCGTCATCTTCAGCAGCAAAAATGTCTTGTCCCTGAGCGCGACCCGCCTGCTGTTGCTGCCCGGAAGACTGCTGTTGTCCGGCGAAGCTTTCACTGCTGATGTTGCTTTGCCCCAGTTGGATCCCGCTTTCAGCCAACTGCGTACGCAGCATCGGTAATGCGGCTTCCAGTGCGGCGCGCACGTGACTGTGCGGTGAAACCATTTGCAACTGTGCGAGGTTGTCGTCCATCTTGAGGGAAATATGTACCTGACCCAGGTCCTGCGGATGCAGACGCAGCTCTGCGCTTTGCTGGCCCTGGCGCGTGAACAATGTGACGTGCTGGCTCAGCGATTGCTGCCATTCATGGCTACCTAACGGAGCGCTTAACACCGGCGCGGCCGTCGGTAACGGTTGTGCGTGTGTTTGCGGACCACTTAGCGGGGCCGCAGTCATGCCAATGCTGGTTGGTGACGGGGTGCTGTCGATTTCAGCTCTGGTGTTCGCCGCCGCCGTCAGCGGGGTTAATGTTGGATTGTTTACTTGATTTGCACCACCGCCAGCAACCGTGACATCCGCTTTGCCTTTTTTGGCATCACCCGCCAGCAATTCGCCAGCGTTATCGGCGATAGCACCGTGTGCAGCGCCACGTGACAACGCCGAAAGCGTGGCATCAACTGGGGCTGGTGCGCTGTCGACGGCAGGCGTAGCCAGCGGTTGTCCTGGCAGCATGGCGAACAACGCGCTCAGATTGGCGAGATCGTCATCACTCAGCGTGGTGTTTTTTTCGTCCTGCTGAGCAACTTTGCCCAGTGTCGTCAGGGCATTAGCTTTTAGTGAAGGTGTGAGAGCAGACAACAGTTGCTGAGCGTCCGTCATGTCGGCAAGAGAAGCCTCGGTTTGTAGCTCCTGTTGCGCCAACAGATCGGTTAATTTGACTGACTGCGCGGCATCGCCATTTTTTTGCAGTAACCCTTTTTGCAGCTTACTGCTGGCCGCCTGTAAGTCGGCAAGCGACAGAGGTGCGTCTTTACCTTGCGCGTCGCCCGCGCCTAATGCGCCAGCCAGCAGCGCTAAAAAATCCTCGGGTGAATCTACCGCTTTGCCTGACTGAAGACCTGCGGCTACGTCGGTGTCGGTGGTAATCAGTTGGGGTAAAGTAATCATTCGGGTTTCCTCATAGCTGCGCGCTGAGCAAATTCATCCATTTTTTTCTGATCCAGACGGTTTTCGGCCAGTAACGCTGCCGAGGTTTGTCTGTCCTGCAACGTCTGCCACGCCTGTAATCGTTGTTTTTTGTCGCGCCAACTGTTCAAAGCCATGTCCACTTTTTGCGTCCACTGATTGAGCTGTTGGCGGTGTTGCTCAATCGCTTTTTCCAGCGTCTGAATAAATTGCTGGTAGTTAATCCAGCGATTGCTGGTAATACCCTGGCCCATATCGGTATTCAGATTGTTGCGATACTCATGCTGATAATCGATCAGCATTTTTAACTGTTCTTCCGCCTGCTGACAGCCACGACGCATCTCTCCTAATAAGACAGCGGCGTCATCTACCTCTTTTTCAGCCAGGTCTTTCAGTGTTGCTAACGCACCATGTTGTGCCATGACCTATGCTCTCCTGCTTAATCACACACCAGGGAAAATCAGTTCTAAAGCTTGCAGAGAATCTTCCCAGTCAGCCCGTTCAAAAATGCCTTGCTGTAAGAACGCTTCCAGCTGTGGCCATAAGGCGATGGCTTTATCCAGCATTGGATCGCTGCCTTTGGCATACGCCCCCACGCTGACCAGATCGCGGTTACGCTGGAAGCTGGACAGCAGCTGTTTAAAGTTACGTACCCGTGCATAGTGTTTTTCACTAATGAGCGCGGTCATGGCGCGGCTGATCGAGGCTTCAATATCGATGGCCGGATAGTGACCCGCTTCGGCTAAATGACGAGACAGCACGATGTGCCCGTCCAGTATCGCGCGCGCGGAATCGGCAATCGGGTCCTGCTGGTCGTCACCCTCGGTCAGTACTGTATAAAACGCGGTAACTGAACCGCCGCCGTGGATACCGTTCCCGGCCCGTTCAACCAGCGCCGGTAATTTGGCGAATACTGACGGCGGATAACCTTTGGTTGCCGGCGGCTCGCCGATTGCCAGGGCTATCTCACGTTGCGCCATCGCATAGCGGGTGAGGGAATCCATAATCAGCAATACGTGCTGTCCACGATCGCGGAAATCTTCGGCGATGCGCGTGGCGTAGGCCGCGCCTTGCATACGTAACAGCGGCGAGACATCCGCCGGAGCGGCAATCACTACCGAGCGTGCGCGACCGTCAGCGCCGAGAATATTTTCAATAAAATCTTTAACTTCGCGGCCACGCTCGCCAATCAGGCCCACGACGATGACGTCGGCCTGGGTATAACGCGCCATCATGCCGAGCAGGACACTTTTACCGACGCCGGAACCTGCGAAAAGCCCCATACGCTGGCCGCGACCAACGGTTAATAACGCGTTGATGGGGCGTACACCGGTATCCAGGACGTGTTCAATTGCGGTACGTTGCAGCGGGTTAAACGGCGGCGTAATCAGCGCGCCGGTTTCAGTGGTATCCGGGGCGGGCAGTCCGTCGAGCGGTTTGCCGCTGCCGTCCAGCACACGCCCCAGCAGAGCAGGGCCAAGCGGTAATTGCTTCCCGCTTTGCAGACCTTCTCCGGCAATGTTCTTCGCGTAGACGCGCGCGCCGGGCAGAACGCCTTCGACCTCTTCGAGCGGCATCAGAAACAGACGTTGACCGTTAAAGCCTACGACTTCGCTTTCAACTTCCTGGGTTTCGTTGCCATCCTGGCGTTCAATGACGCAGGTGGCACCCAACGGCAGCTGTAACCCCGTGGCTTCCAGCACCAGCCCGGTGGCGCGGGTCAGGCGACCGTAACGACGCACCGCAGGCAGCAGCGACATTTTCTCTTCGAAGTTGTCCAGCGTATTGAGCCAGCGAGTCAGTCGAGTGGTCATTACACGACTCCCGGCGCTGCCAGACGGCAGAGTTCTTGCCAGCGAGTGGCGACGCTGGCATCCAGATCGCCTTCGTCGGCTGAGACTTTACAACCGCCGTGATGCAGCGTGGGATCGCCGCGCAGCCGCCAGCCGTGCAGGCTGAGCGTGGCACCGAGCATCTCCTCAACACGCTGGAGATCGTCCGGATGGACGCGCAGCTGCGGTTTACCGCTAAACAGCGGTTCCTGTTGCAATAACTGTTGAATCTGCTTAATCAGCGCAGCGTTATCCACGATAGGCGTCTGACCAATCACCTGACGCGCAGCTTCCAGCGCCATTTGCATCAGGCGCGAGGCAATGACGCTGTCCAGTGCGTCCAGCGTATTCTGAAACTCGCTCACTAACTGCTGCATGCGGGCATGGATCGGCGCATGCTGCGCGCGCGCCTGGTTCTGGCCTTGCTCCAGCCCCTGACTCAGACCTTCCTGATAACCTTGCTCGTGACCTTTTTGTCGACCTTCTGCCAGCCCCGCGTTATACCCTTGCTCATGGGCCTGCATTTGCAGCTGTGCGAGCTGTTGTTCAAGCTGTTGCTCTGCTGAAAGCTCGGGTTCTTCCGTCTCTTCGGACAGCGGCGTTTCGCTGTGGTCAGCCAGCACGAACTCTGCCATTGGTGGGGCGAGATCGTCCGGAGTCCAGACTTTCCACGGCAGTTCGTTAGACATAGGTATCCTCGCCGCTGCCGATCACCATCTCGCCGGTTTCCGCCAGACGACGCACAATAAGCAGAATCGCTTTCTGTTCGTTTTCCACCTGCGACAAGCGCACCGGACCGCGGTTGGCAAGGTCGTCGCGCAGAATATCGGCAGCACGTTGCGACATGTTGCGCAGGAACTTCTCGCGTAGTGGCTGTTCGGCACCTTTCAGCGCAATCAGCAGCGATTCGGAATCCACTTCCTGCAGCAGACGCTGGATACTGCGATCGTCGACTTCCACCAGGTTTTCGAACAGGAACATCTCGTCGATAATTTTCTGCGCCAGTTCGCCGTCGAATTCGCGTACGGCGGTAATAACCGCTTCTTCCTGCTGGGTTTTCATCAGGTTGATAATTTCTGCCGCCGTTCTCACGCCGCCCATTTTGCTGCGCTTGAGGTTCTGGCCATCGAGCAGACCGTTCAGTACCTCGGTCAGTTCTGCCAGCGCGGCAGGCTGCACGCCGCCGAAGGTGGCGATACGCAGCATCACGTCGTGACGTAAACGCTCGTCGAACAGCGCCAGAATATCGGCGGCCTGGCCCCGTTTGAGGTGTACCAGAATGGTGGCGATAATCTGCGGATGCTCGTCGCGGATAAGGTCGGCGGCGCTTTGCGGCTCCATAAAGTTGAGCGTTTCAATGCCGCTGGTGGTATCGCGGGTTTCCAGAATATCTTCCAGCAGGCTGGAGGCGCGTTCCTCGCCCAGCGCTTTCACCAGCACGGAGCGCAGATATTCGTTGGCGTTGATATTCAGCGCGGCAAACTGTTCTGCTTCTTGCTCAAACTCGGCCAGCACTTCCGTCAACTGTTTGTTGGAGATCTGGCGTACGTTCGCCATCGCTGTACTCAGCGCCTGAACCTCGCGCGTGGAAAGGTGTTTAAACACCTCTGCCGCGCGATCTTCGCCAATGGTCATCAGCAGGATGACGCTTTTATCGGTACCGGTAAGGGCATTACTCATGATCGTTACTCATCCACTGGCGAATGACCAGCGCCACGACGCGCGGATCGTTATCTGACATTTCACGAATACGCTGGCTCATCACTTCTGCACCCAGACGCTGATTCGTACGACGCTGCTGGGTCTGTTCGTCTTTGCTGAGGCGAACTTCTACCGCTTCTTCGGTTTCCTGATGGATACGCGTTTGTTCTTGTACCGCTTTTGCTTCTTCGCTGCGGCGAACCAACTGCGGGCGAACAGCTTTGCGCCACAGGATCCAGGCAACTAGCAGAACCAGCAACCAACGGCCTGCGGTCATCAACTGATCAATAAAGAACGGCTGTTTCCAGAACGGCAGCTCGCCAATGGAATCGTCGGTCGCCGTGAACGGAGAGTTCACTACGTTCAGGGTATCGCCACGTTTGTCGGAAAAGCCCATCGCTTCGCGAGTCAGGTCCTCAATCTGTTTCATCTGATCGGCGGTTAACGGCAGCGGTTTACCGTCCGGCAACGTTTTATAGTTGACCACCACTGCAACCGAGAGACGCTGCACATCGCCGACGTTCATTTTGGTGTGGCGAATGGTACGGTCGACTTCATAGTTGCTGGTTTCATTGCGCTGCGTACTGCGTGGACCGGCATTATTGTTGTTATTTGCCGTCTGCGTGGTTTGCGCATTTTGCTGATTAGCCGGGGGGTTGGCGATTGGCGCGGTATTCGCCGGTGCTGGTTGATTGGACAATGCGCCCGGTACGCCGCCTGGCGCTCCACTTCCGATCTGCTCGCTGACGTTTAACTGGCGTGAACGTAGCACGGCCTGGGAATCATCACCGTTTGGACGGTACTGTTCTTCGGTTTGCTCTTTATTAGCAAAATCCAGCTGCGCGGTGACCTGCGCATGTACGTTACCGTTGCCGACAATCGGCGACAGGATCGATTCGATACGACGTTGAACGCGGCCTTCGACATCGCTGGCGTATTTCAACTGCGCATCGTTAAGATCGCGGCTGCTGGTATTCGACTGAGTTAGCAGATGACCCGCCTGGTCGACCAGCGTAACGTTGCCCGGCGGTAACCCGGCGACAGCGCTGGAAACCAGATGCGTGACCGCACTGATTTGACCTTCATCCAGTGCGCGACCCGGTTCAAGATTCACGGTCACGGAGGCTGAAGGCGCTTTTTGCTCACGCACAAACAGCGACGGTTTCGGCATTGCCAGGTGCACGCGGGCGCGTTTTACCGGTCCCAGCGTTTCAATGGTACGGGCTAATTCACCTTCCAGCGCACGCTGGTAGTTGACCTGCTCGCTAAACTGGCTAATACCAAACTTTTCCTGATCCAGCAGTTCAAAACCAACGGCGCCGCCTTTCGGCAGGCCTTGCTGCGCCAGACGTAAGCGTAGTTCGTGGACTTTATCGGCAGGAACTTCTATAGCACCGCTTCCCTCAGTAAAACGATAGGGAACGTTCATCTGCGTCAGTTGGGTGACAATCGCGCCACCATCCTGATCGGAAAGATTGCTGAACAGCGTGCGATAGTCAGGCGCTTTCGCCCACAGGACCATCGCCACGATGATAGCGACGGCAGCGGCTCCCGCCACAATCAAAGGAATTCTGGGATTCGCGCGCAGGCGGTTTAACCACTCGAGAGGTTTAAGCTGGGTTGCAGTCGATGCTGTCGCACTCATCTCGCACCTCGTGGCTTATCGTGGACGGCGTTTTTTGCAAAGTGGAACAAGACTCACTCCCGGGTCAGCAAACTCGAAAAATTGACGGTCTCATTATTTGCGGTTTCGAATTTTTCTATGCGTTAAAAACCGTGGTTTTTTATCGTTATTTAACGCCTTTATCTTATTGACTAACTGGTAATCTCAGCTACGTAAAAAATCATCCAGGGGATCAGAATGTCGGCAATACAGGGGATTGAAGGGGTCATCAGCCAGTTACAGGCCACGGCGATGTCAGCAAAAATGCAGGATGTGCAGCCACAACCGACCGTGAGTTTTGCCGGACAACTGCATGCGGCGTTAGACAGGATCAGCGATGTGCAAACCGCGTCCCGTACGCAGGCTGAGAAATTTACCCTGGGTGAGCCGGGTATTGCGTTAAATGATGTGATGACCGATATGCAAAAAGCGTCGGTATCGATGCAGATGGGTATTCAGGTGCGTAATAAACTGGTGTCGGCCTATCAGGAAGTGATGTCGATGCAGGTGTAGGGACAACGTGCAGAGAATGTTTGCCGGATAAGCGCAGTGCCATCCGGCAACCAGTTACTTCTGAATCAAATAGCGGATCGTTGGGCCATCCTGCTGAATATCCAGCACCGTATAGCCGTGATTACGCGCATCCAGTGGAATATTGTTGATTGACTGCGGGCAATCGCTCACCACTTCCAGAATTTCACCTTTCTTTAATTGCGGCATCGCTTCCAGCGTGGCTACAGCCGGATATGGACACGGTTCGCCGACCATATCGAGGCGATAATCAGGCACGATATTTTTCATACAGACTCCTTGGCAGGCGTCAGCCCTGCGCGACGGAAGAAACGTTTTTCCCAGCCAATAATCAGCATCAGCGCGGCAAACAACAGCAGATAGGTCACCAGCAGACCGCCGAGCGGACCGAAGGTGTTGAGCAGATTCACTTTGTCCCAGTTGGTGGCAAGCGCGGGAGCAAAATCATCCCAGTAGTAGGCCAGAATGGTCGAGCCAATAACGTTGCCCAGACCAACCCACCAGTAATGCACCTGGCCTTCAACGGCGCGGTACATCCAGCCGGTTTCACATCCGCCCGCTAAAACGATGCCAAAGCCGAACAGCAAACCGCCGATCACCGCATTTGGACCCGCCCACATGATTTTAGGCTCGACGCCCAGTTGCACGTAGCTAAAGATACCGATGGCGCTGACCGCCATCCCGAAGATGATCGCTTTTGCCATATGGGTGCGACCGGAAATCCACAGGTCGCGGAAGGCGGAGGTGAAGCAGATTTGCGCCCGTTCAATCAGCAGACCAAACCCAACGCCGAACAGCATCGCCAGACCGAGCTTGGGTTTATCCATCGCGGTGAGTAGCGCCCAGCCGATCATGCCGATAAACACCAGCATGCCCAGGCGGAAACGGCGACGGGCCTGATCCGGCTTTTGCGTCAACGGCGAAGCGGCGGAGACTTTCTGCATTTTGACCGGAATACGAAATATTGGCAGCAGGGTAAAGCGTGCACCAAACCAGGAGCCAATGGCCGTGGCCAGCGCAAAAAACCAGGCGTGTAGTGAGAACTGCGGAATGCCGGTGAAGAATGCGGCCAGGTTACAGCCCATTGCCAGCCGTGCGCCGAATCCGGCGATTGCCCCGCCGACTATCGCCTGCATAATGCGCACCCGACTGCGCGGCATGCGTAACTTGACGTTGTTGGCCCACAGTGCGGCAGCAAAACAGCCGCCGAACATACCGAGGATCATCATGCCGTCGATGCGGGTCAGGGGCGAGCCTTCGAGATGGATCAGCTTGTAGTATCCCCACTCTTCGGCGTGTACACCAAACAGTTGCAGGATTTGACCACCCCAACGGGTGAATTCGCCGGTAACGGCCCAGAAGGTTCCCGTAATGCCGAAATAGTAAGTGGAGAGAATACCCGCTGCGATGACCGCAGGGGCGGGGGCCCAAAATTTAATCAACCAGGCCTGTTTGAAGTGTTGCCATGACATGCGTTGTGCCTCTGAACTCAGAAGGTATGTAACAAGAAGTGTGGATACTACACCGTTCAGAATTTTTGACTATGAGTAATAAGAGGTAACACCGTCTGGATCAATCTTTCTCAACGCTGCCGAAAGGCTGGCGACATCAGGCCTTTAATGCCACAATCCCATTTTCTTCGCATGCAGGATGAATGATGAAAAAATTAGCAATCGTTGGTGTATTTCTGGCGCTTACCGGATGCGCCGAAGTAGAAAATTATAACGACGTGGTGAAAACGCCAGCGCCAGCCGGTCTGGAAGGATACTGGCAGTCAAAAGGTCCGCAACGCAGTCTGGTCAGCCCGGAAGCGATTGCCAGCCTGGTGATAACGAAAGAGGGCGATACGCTGGATTGTCGCCAGTGGCAGCGGGTGATCGCGCTGCCGGGGAAACTGACGATGCTCTCTGGCGATCTCACCAACGTGACGGTGAAACGCGAGCTGTACGAGATTGAGCGCGAAGGCAATACGCTGGAATATGACGGTATGACGCTGCAGCGGGTGGATCGCCCGACGCAGGAATGTGCTGACGCGTTAAAGAAAACGCCGCTGGCCACACCGCTGCCATAAGCCGTACGCCCCGGTAACCATCGGTCACCGGGGTTGAGCTTTACAACACGTCTTCAATCACCCACACGCTGACGCTCCCGCCGTTACAGAAAAACGTCGCTTCACCGTTTTCATCGGTGACCACGCTTTCTTCACGATTCCCCAGATAGTCCCGCCAGGTTTTATTGCCATAATTGGCGCCGAGATTGATGGTCTTTTCCCCGTCATCACCGTTTGACAACACCACCACACAGCCGGGATCCTCATCCGTACCGCTGCGGCTAAAAGCGATACAGTTGGGGTGATCGAAAAAGAGCGTCTGTACCCCGTGCGCAAAGCGCTGGCGCGCGAGGATCAGTTCATCAAGCTGTTCAATGATCGGCATGTCGATAGGATAGGTTTCGCCATCGCCACCGGTGTCTTCGTAATGCGCTCCGTAGAGGTCAGGGTAAAACACCGACGGTACACCGTTTTCGCGTAACAGGATCAGCGCATAGGCCAGCGGCTTAAACCACGGCTCGACGGGAGCTTCGAGAGCCTGCAAGGGTTGGGTGTCGTGATTGGCCACCAGCGTGACGGCATGAAAAGGATCGGCCTCCACCAGAGTGTCGGTGAAAATTTGGCTCATGTCGTAATCGCGGCCCTGACGGGAGGCCTCGTGGAATTTCATCTGCAAAGGGGCGTCGAACAGCATGGTTTTCCCCTCCACCTGATTAATGTAGGTTTGCAGCTTGTCGACTTCATGGGACCAGTATTCCGCCACAATAAACAGCGGCTTGGGTGCAACCTCCTGCACGTGCTCAATCCACTCTTTGTAAAACCATGCCGGAATATGTTTCACGGCATCTAAACGAAAGCCGTCGCACTGGGTTTGCTCCATTACCCAACGCGCCCAGTATTTGAGCTCCTCAGTCACCGCGTGATTGCGAAAATCGATGTTTTCGCCCATCAAATAATCAAAATTACCCAACTCATCATCAACCTGATCGTTCCAGCCTTCGCCAGTGTAGTCGTTAACGATTTTAAAAATGCCGTCTTCGGTTGGGTTCTCGATATGGTCAATGCCGCTGAAGCATTTAAAATCCCAAATGAATTGCGAGTACTGGCCAGCGCGGGCAGGGAAGGTGTAGCGCGTCCAGCCCTCGCACTCGACAATCTCATCATCTATTTGCGTGCGATCCTCGGCGTTAACGCGCTGGACGCGGATCTTTTCTTTCTCATCAGCACCCATTTTGTGGTTAACCACCACGTCGAGCAGCACGGCAATATCATTGTGTTTCAGTGCGTCAATCGCCGCCAGCAGCTGGTTTTTATCACCGTATTTGGTGGCGACGGTTCCCTTTTGGTCGAATTCGCCCAAGTCAAACAGATCGTAGGAGTCATAGCCAACGGAATAGCCGCCGGACGCGCCTTTATAGGCGGGGGGCAGCCAAACCATATTGATGCCGATATCATTGAGTCCACCTGCGCGTTCGGCAAGCTCGGGCCAGAGTTGACCGCCATCAGGGTAATACCAGTGGAAGTACTGCAATAACGTGGGATTTTTCATCTTCCGTGCTCCAGAAGTCGTTTGGCCGACCTCTGGAGTATGGAAGATAATTCAGACGAGACGGGAAATTATTGTGGCGAGGTGGGGGCGTCGGGTACCAGCAGCATACCGGAAAGACGACCATAGGCGTTATTCAGCGTCTTTTGGCGTGTCGACTGACCGATGAGATTACTGAGTTCATCCAGACGCTGCTGCAACAACGTTTTAAGTAATTGTTCGTTATCCAGCGTCTGTTTAATATACCCGGCCACTAAGTCCTGAATACTTCGCGTAATGCCCGGTGGAGTTTGCTCTTCCATGACCACTTCAATACTTTGCAGATAGGTAACTTCCTGTTCCAGTAAAAGGTCCCATTCACCGCGCTGCGCCAGTTCCAGCAGCGAGTGACTGAGTAGCGCGATGCGCTGCCAACGGTTGATAAACTCCACGGCTGAGGTCATTAACGAGACTCCTGGGACGACGCTTTCGGTGAGATCTGTTTCCAGGCATCTGCAATGTTGCCGAGTAACTCTTCGACTTCTTCAATGGCCTGACAATCATTACGCAAGTTAGCTTGCAGTAAACGGCGGATCATATAGTCATACAGCGAGGACAGGTTGGTGGCGATTTCACCGCCATTCTCCTGATCCAGACCTGCTTTCAGACCATTGTCGATAATGTTAATGGCTTTGCTTAAGGCCTCGCCTTTGGCGACGATATCACCCTGTTGCATAAACAGGCGAGCGCGCACGAGGGCGCTATTTGCGCCATCAAACAACATTTCAATCAGCTGATGCGGATTGGCGCTCATTACGCCACTCTCTATGCTGACCTGTGCATAGGCTTTGGTACCGCTCGCGGTATACATACTTACCTCGTGTTATCAGGATTTATTCATCGCCGTAAATTGTTGGCTCAGATAGTTACTGGTGTTGTTGAGCTTGCTCATCATGGTGTCTAACTGCGTAAACTGTGCCGTGTAACGCGCCACGGTGTCATCAATACTGGCGCTGACAGACAGATACTGTTTAGTCAGTTTTTTCAGCGTTGAGTTAATACTGTCTTGTGCGCTGTCGATAATACCGTCATCAGCCAGGTAGCTTTTTACTTCGGTGGCAATTTTGGTGGTAATACCGGTTTCTTTACCATCGCCAACTAACAGTTCACGCACGGAGGCTGTATTTTCGTTCAGGACTTTTTTCAGCTTATCATCGTCAATTTTTAGCTTGCCGGTTGCGCCGTCCTGCTTAATACCAATTTCATTTAATGTTTTAAAAGCGCCATCACTGGCACCGTTGGCAAATTGTGCACGAATTCCACTTTGAATCGTACGAACAACACTGTCACCAAGCAGCGCTCCGTTATTTTTGTCTTGCGCTTCAGCACCCGGATCAACTTCTTTATATTTGGTCAGCGTATTAAAGGTGTCGATAAGGGAATTATATGAATCGACCCAGCCTTTAATGGCTTCGGTTGCTTTGTCGTTATTCTTTGTTACCGTGACTCGAACGTCAGTGACTTTTTTGGTCAGATCGAGTACTACGCCCTGAGGAGCATCGGTAATTTTATTACTGGAACGTTCAATATCGATACCATTTACGGTTAACTTCGCATTTTGAGCGTTAACCTGTTCCTTCATATTCCCGGTACCGGTTTCGCTGTCATACGCCAGCAGGTCATTTAGCTTGCTGTCTCCCTCAACGGAGATAGTCATTTTATTGGCTTCGCCTTCACTGGCAGTCAGTACCAATTGGTAGTCGCCATCTTTAACCTTAACGATGCTGGCCGAAATTCCGCTATCGGCATCGTTTATCGCTTTGCTGATCTCATCCAGTGAGGTCTGGTCTTTATTCAGCTTAATTTCCAGTGGCTCTTTACGGCCGTCCTGCGCAATTTTTATGGTGCGTGTTTCTGCTGAACTGTCACCCAGCGCGTCTTTTGTTGACGCAATCTTAGTTGCTGAATTGGTTCTTAAAGATTGCGCTTGTGCCAGTTGGGTGACGCTAATGGTATAGATACCCGGTGCCGCCCCCGCTTCGGTGGTCACTTTCAGATCTTCACTGCTGCTGGTAACTGTTGTGCTTTTGAACAGATCGGCTTTATTTAACGCTGTGTTCGCAGTCTGAAATTTTTCCAGTGCACTTTTTAATGTGCCGTAGGCGGTCAGACGCGCGGTATTATCGCTTTGTTGTTGAGTGATTGGGTTTAAGCGTTTTTTTTCCGCGATAGTCAGGTTGTTCAGCAACGTATCCAGCGGCAGATTTGACCCGACGCCAAGAGAAGTAAATGAAGCCATGCCTAATTCCTTTTGATTGCAAACAGTAGCTAAGCGGGTTATCGGCAATCTGCGCGCAAAGTTTAATGATAGTTTTGTAAAAATAATGCGCAGAATAGTGGGGCATATTGCGGGTATTTCTGGGGCTAAGAAAAAAGAGGGCGGAAAGTAAAAATTTTCTAAAGTTCGAAATTAAGGTGCCGATACATGGGTTACGGTGAGAAACCGTGGGCAACAGCCCAATAACATCAAGTTGTAATTGATAAGGAAAAGATCATGGCACAAGTCATCAATACAAACAGCCTGTCGCTGTTGACCCAGAACAACCTGAACAAATCTCAGTCTTCCTTGAGCTCCGCTATCGAGCGTCTGTCTTCCGGTCTGCGTATCAACAGCGCCAAAGACGATGCTGCTGGTCAGGCGATCGCTAACCGTTTCACTGCCAACGTTAAAGGCCTGACTCAGGCTTCCCGTAACGCCAACGACGGTATCTCCATCGCGCAGACCACTGAAGGTGCACTGTCCGAAATCAACAACAACCTGCAGCGTGTACGTGAACTGTCCGTTCAGGCAACCAACGGCACCAACTCCCAGTCTGACCTGGACTCCATCCAGAACGAAATCACCCAACGTCTGAGCGAAATTGACCGTGTTTCCGGTCAGACTCAGTTTAACGGCGTGAAAGTACTGGCGTCCGACAGCTCCATGAAAATTCAGGTTGGCGCGAACGACGGCGAAACCATCACCATCGACCTGAAAGAAATTACTTCCTCTACGTTGGGTTTGACTGGTTTCAACGTGAACGGTAAAGGTGAAGTGGATAACAAAGCGGCGACTGCCGACAGCCTGACCCTGGCTGGCTTTACTAAGGGGGGGGCTGTTAACGCAGACGGCAGTACCACCTATAGCAAAGAAGTTCCTAATGACGCAGCAAAAGCAGCTGATGTATTAGCCACAGCTAAAAAAGATAGCACTGTAGATTTCGCAGGAACTAATACTGGTCTTGGTGTGGCTGCTAAAGCCCAATATGCCTACAATGCAGACACAAAATCATATAGCTTCGATGCTGATAATGTAACAAATGCCAATGCTCTTAATTACTTAGCCCCTAAAGCTGGTGATTCTTTTAGTGCAAAAGTTTCTATTGGCAACAAAACTGTAGACGTCCAAATTGGTAAAGATGGTGTTGTAAAAGCAAAAGATGGCAGTGACCTCTTTATTGATCTTCAAGGTAACCTCACCCAGACCAAAGCAAGTGGTACAGAGACGCCTGCTACATGGGATGCATTGATTGCTAACAGCGATAAAAGTGACGCTGCTAACCTGAAGAAAGTAGCAACGACTATTACTACTGATGCAGGTGTTGTTATTAAATCTGCTGGTGGTGACGCTGCTACAAATACCCAAATTGCTGGTGGTGCCCCTACTGCAGCAACTACTTCAGTAAATATTGAAAAAGCGACTATTAGTGCTGCAGAACTTTCCAAAGCAGTAGGTACAGACGACTTTACTTTAACTACTGATAAAGAAGAGTTTACTGTAGCTGGTGGTGTTGTTACATACGACAATGACAATACTACTGGACCAGCGGCAGCGGCAGCCTTTGTGGGTCAGGACGGTAAAATTACTACCACTGATAAAGAAATTGTGAACTACTTTGCTCATGCAAATGGCGCAGTAACAAATGGTACTGGCTCAACTATTTACCAGACTGCTGATGGGAAGATGACGACTGAAGCGAAAACCAAATCTGAGGCGACTGAGGATCCGCTGAAAGCGCTGGATAATGCTTTGGCTAAAGTTGACGCTCTGCGTTCAGACCTGGGTGCGGTACAGAACCGTTTCGATTCTACCATCACCAACTTGGGCAACACTGTTAACAACCTGACTTCTGCCCGTAGCCGTATCGAAGATGCTGACTACGCGACCGAAGTGTCTAACATGTCTCGTGCTCAGATCCTGCAACAGGCGGGTACTTCTGTTCTGGCGCAGGCTAACCAGACTACGCAGAACGTTCTGTCTCTGCTGCGTTAATTTACGCTTATCGCGCAAACCCCGCTCCGGCGGGGTTTTTTATATTTAGCTTTACCCGTAACCCCTAAATAACCCCCCATTTCACCCACTATTCACCCGATTAAAACCCCTGCAGAAACGGATAATCATGCCGATAACTCATTTAACGCAGGGCTGTTTATCGTGAATTCACTGTATACCGCTGAAGGTGTAATGGATAAACACTCGCTGTGGCAGCGTTATGTACCGTTGGTGCGTCACGAAGCATTGCGCCTTCAGGTGCGTTTGCCGGCGAGCGTAGAACTGGATGACCTGCTACAAGCGGGCGGCATCGGGTTATTGAATGCCGTTGACCGATATGACGCTTTGCAAGGAACGGCATTTACCACTTACGCAGTGCAGCGTATTCGTGGAGCTATGCTGGACGAACTACGTAGCCGGGATTGGGTGCCGCGTAGCGTTCGGCGCAATGCTCGCGAAGTGGCACAGGCGATGGGACAACTGGAGCAGGAATTAGGGCGCAACGCGACGGAAACCGAAGTGGCGGAGCGTCTGGCTATTCCTGTGCAAGAGTATCGTCAGATGTTGCTCGATACCAATAACAGCCAACTCTTCTCTTATGACGAGTGGCGGGAAGAGCATGGCGATAGTATCGAGCTGGTGACGGAAGAACATCAGCAGGAAAACCCGTTACAACAGCTTCTTGAGGGTAACCTCCGCCAGCGCGTGATGGACGCGATCGAGGCGTTACCGGAGCGCGAAAAGCTGGTGTTAACGCTGTACTACCAGGAAGAGCTGAATCTGAAAGAGATTGGCGCGGTACTGGAAGTCGGGGAATCACGGGTCAGCCAGTTGCACAGTCAGGCCATCAAACGTCTACGCACCAAGCTGGGTAAGCTATAGGGGTAATCATTACCCCTGAACAATGCCGCATTACGAATTGACTACCAGGAGTTCTCATGACGGTGCAGCAATCAAAAAGACGGCCTCTAAGCCGCTACCTCAAAGATTTCAAACACAGCCAGACGCATTGCGCCCATTGCTTTAAGTTGCTCGACCGGATCACGCTGGTTCGTCGCGGGCAAATTGTGAATAAAATCGCCATCGCCCGGCTGGACACTTTGTTGGATGAAGCCGAGTGGGAGCAGGAGAAAAAAGAGTGGGTGGCACTGTGTCGTTTTTGCGGTGATTTGCATTGCAAAGAGCAGAGCGACTTTTTCGACATTATCGGTTTTAAACAGTTTTTATTTGAGCAGACCGAAATGAGTCACGGCACGGTACGTGAATACGTTGTCCGCCTGCGTCGCCTCGGGAATCACCTGACAGAACAAAATATCTCTCATGACCTGCTGCAGGAAGGGTTCCTCGACGAAAACCTTGCCCCGTGGCTACCGGAAACCAGCACCAACAATTACCGCATCGCCTTACGTAAGTATGAGCAGTTCAAAGCCCATACCCATATGGGACATATGCAGAAATCCTCCTGGACAGCCAGTTCTGATATATATTAAAAACGAATAAGGTGTAACAGAGTCGTGTTTGTGGAACACAGCAAACGCTTTACACTATGCTCATAAATAGCAGTCACTAATGACAATATTCGGGGTAACTATGAAATTAGCACTTCTGGGACGTCAGGCTCTGATGGGTGTAATGGCTGTTGCACTTGTCGCTGGAATGAGCGTAAAGACTTATGCAGATGAAGGTCTGTTAAATAAAGTTAAAGAGCGTGGCACGCTGCTGGTGGGCCTGGAAGGGACCTATCCCCCGTTTAGTTTTCAGGGCGATGACGGCAAGCTGACCGGTTTCGAAGTGGAGTTTGCTGAGGAACTGGCCAAGCACCTTGGGGTGAAAGCTAACCTGAAGCCGACCAAGTGGGACGGTATGCTGGCCTCTCTTGATTCCAAGCGCATTGATGTGGTCATCAACCAGGTGACCATCTCTGACGAACGTCAGAAAAAATACGATTTCTCTACCCCGTATACGGTTTCTGGTATTCAGGCGCTGGTGAAGAAAGGTAATGAAGGCGTTATTAAGACCGCTGCCGATCTGAAAGGTAAAAAAGTCGGCGTTGGTCTGGGCACCAACTATGAAGAGTGGCTGCGCCAGAACGTGCAGGGCGTGGATATTCGTACCTATGATGATGACCCGACCAAATACCAGGATCTGCGTGTAGGTCGTATCGACGCCATTCTGGTTGACCGTCTGGCGGCGCTGGATCTGGTCAAGAAAACCAAGGATACGCTGGCTGTAACCGGTGAAGCATTCTCCCGCCAGGAGTCCGGCGTGGCGCTGCGCAAAGGCAATGAAGATCTGCTGAAAGCGGTTGATGCGGCCATTGCTGAAATGCAGAAAGACGGTACGCTGAAAGCCCTTTCTGAAAAATGGTTTGGAGCGGATGTGACGAAATAATCGGCATCCGATGAAAAAAGGCGCCTTTAACAGCGCCTTTTTTTATTTCATTGCGCCTGAGCGTGCATAATAAAAAGAACATCACAACAACGAATACCGGAGGCTGTATGCCGCTGCATAACTTAACGCGCTTTCCACGTCTGGAATTTATTGGCGCGCCAACGCCGCTCGAATATCTTCCACGCTTCTCCGACTACCTTGGGCGCGATATTTTCATCAAACGCGATGACGTCACGCCGATGGCCTTGGGCGGCAATAAGCTGCGTAAGCTGGAGTTCCTTGCCGCAGACGCGCTGCGTGAAGGTGCTGATACGCTGATAACCGCGGGTGCCATCCAGTCTAACCACGTTCGTCAGACGGCGGCGGTAGCAGCTAAACTTGGCCTGCACTGCGTGGCGCTGTTGGAAAATCCGATAGGCACTACTGCGGAAAACTATCTCACCAACGGCAACCGTCTGCTGCTGGACCTGTTTAATACGCAAATCGAAATGTGCGATGCGCTGACCGACCCGAATGCGCAACTTCAGGAACTGGCAACGCGCATTGAAGCACAGGGGTTCCGCCCGTATGTGATCCCCGTTGGGGGCTCTAACGCGTTGGGCGCATTGGGATATGTGGAAAGCGCGCTGGAAATCGCCCAGCAGTGTGAAGGGGCCGTTGCGCTTTCTTCCGTAGTAGTGGCATCGGGTAGTGCGGGAACGCATGCCGGACTGGCCGTGGGTCTGGAACAACTGATGCCAGACGTCGAACTTATCGGCGTGACTGTCTCGCGCAGCGTGGCGGATCAAAAACCCAAAGTTGTTACGCTGCAGCAGGATATTGCCCGAGAACTGGAACTGACGGCCTCCGCGGATATCCTGCTATGGGACGATTATTTTGCGCCAGGCTACGGTACGCCAAACGAAGAGGGCATGGAGGCGGTAAAATTGCTGGCGCGCCTGGAAGGCATTTTGTTGGATCCGGTGTATACCGGTAAGGCGATGGCGGGTTTGATTGACGGTATCAGCCAGAAACGCTTTAAAGACGAAGGGCCAATCCTCTTTATTCATACCGGTGGGGCTCCAGCACTGTTTGCCTACCATCCTCATGTGTAACAACCAGGTCGAAAACGCTAATGCATGAAAGTATCCAACTGGTAATTGATTCTCTACCGTATCTGCTCAAAGGCGCGGTTTTTACGCTGCAACTGAGTATCGGCGGGATGTTTTTTGGCCTCGTGCTGGGGTTTATCCTGGCGCTGATGCGTTTGTCACCGCTGTTGCCTGTGCGCTGGCTGGCGCGTTTTTATATCTCTATTTTTCGCGGAACACCGCTGATTGCCCAGCTGTTCATGATCTATTACGGTCTGCCGCAGTTTGGTATTGAGCTTGATCCCATCCCGGCGGCGATGATTGGCTTGTCGCTGAATACGGCTGCCTACGCTGCGGAAACCCTGCGTGCGGCAATCTCTTCCATCGACAAAGGACAGTGGGAGGCGGGTGCCAGTATTGGTATGACGCGCTGGCAGACCATGCGCCGGGCAATCCTGCCGCAGGCTGCGCGCGTTGCGTTGCCGCCGCTGAGCAACAGCTTTATCAGTCTGGTGAAAGATACTTCTTTGGCCGCCACTATTCAGGTTCCGGAACTGTTCCGTCAGGCGCAGCTGATTACCTCGCGTACGCTGGAAGTCTTTACGATGTATCTGGCGGCCTCGTTGATTTACTGGGTGATGGCGACGGTGCTTTCTGCGCTGCAAAACTATTTTGAAGAACAACTGAATCGCCAGGAGAGAGAGCCGAAATGAGTGCTATCGAAGTCAGAAACCTGGTCAAAAAATTTCATGGGCAAACGGTGCTGCATGGGATCGATCTTGACGTCAAACCTGGTGAAGTAGTCGCGATTATCGGGCCGAGCGGATCGGGCAAAACCACGCTGCTGCGTAGCATTAATTTGCTGGAGCAACCGGAGGCGGGCACCATTAAAGTGGGTGAGATCACCATAGATACCGCGCGTTCGTTGGCCCAGCAGAAAGGCCTGATTCGTCAGTTACGTCAGCACGTCGGTTTTGTTTTCCAGAACTTTAATTTGTTCCCGCATCGGACGGTGCTGGAAAACATTATTGAAGGGCCGGTGATAGTCAAAGGTGAACCAAAAGCTGAAGCGACAGCTCGTGCGCGTGAATTGCTGGCGAAAGTTGGGCTGGCAGGTAAAGAAACCAGCTATCCGCGGCGTTTATCGGGCGGACAGCAGCAGCGAGTAGCGATTGCCCGAGCGCTGGCGATGCGACCTGAGGTTATTCTTTTTGATGAGCCGACCTCTGCGCTTGATCCTGAACTGGTTGGCGAGGTACTTAATACCATCCGCCAACTGGCGCAGGAAAAACGCACCATGGTGATTGTGACGCATGAAATGAGCTTTGCTCGCGATGTTGCCGATAGAGCGATATTTATGGATCAAGGACGGATAGTTGAGCAGGGACCCGCAAAATCCTTATTCACGCATCCCCAGCAGCCGCGTACCCGTCAGTTTCTTGAAAAGTTTTTGATGCAATAAATAGTGCGAAGAGCGCTCGCCGGGATTGTTTCTGGTGAGTGCTCTTCGCATAACTATTTATAATTATTGCTTTATTATTAGCATTTGATTCTGTTACTTCCTTCCGCTGTTGAGTAATACTCAAGTAATTGTTCATTTGTCCGATAATTTGCATATATAAAATACATTTATGTGTTAGCTTGTTTCATATGTTTGGATGATTATCAATCTCAGGGGCATTACCACTTAGTATGCAGGATCATGATTTCTTCACCTGGCGACGGAGCATGCTGTTACGCTTTCAGGAAATGGCGGCGGCAGAGGATGTCTATAATGAATTACAGCAACAGACGCAGCACTTAGAGTTTGATTTTTACGCGCTCTGTGTTCGTCATCCGGTACCTTTTACCCGACCTAAAACGTCACTTCATACGACCTATCCCAAAGCATGGGTGGCGCATTATCAGTCCGAAAATTATTTCGCCATTGATCCGGTGCTGAAACCTGAAAACTTCAGTCAGGGGCATTTACCCTGGAACGATACTCTGTTTCGCGATGCGCAACCTTTGTGGGACGCCGCACGCAATCACGGTTTACGCAAAGGGATGACGCAATGCTTAATGTTGCCTAATCGGGCGTTGGGTTTTTTATCGGTATCGCGGGCGAGTATCCGTAATAGTCGCTTTGCAAACGATGAAGTGGAGCTCAGGATGCAGCTTCTGGTACGGGAAAGCCTGTCTGTACTGACGCGGCTGGAAGATGACATGGTTATGGCGCCAGAAATGCGCTTTAGCAAGCGGGAAAAGGAAATATTGAAATGGACGGCCGAGGGCAAGACCTCTTCAGAGATAGCCATCATTCTGTCGATTTCCGAAAATACAGTGAACTTCCACCAGAAGAATATGCAAAAGAAATTCAATGCGCCAAACAAAACGCAGATAGCCTGTTATGCCGCGGCAACCGGGCTTATCTGAGTAAATTATCGTTCTGAGTGTCAGACGCAAAACCGGCTGAGAGCATTGCTATCAGCCGGTTTCTTTTTACTGGCGGTAAGCTTGTTTAATTTGCTTAACCGTGTTGGAAAATACCGCCGCCTGTGATTGATCTTCAATCAGCGCGAGCTGTTTTTCCATTTTAAGAATCACGCGGCCTGCATCGGCTTGACCCATTGCCTGCAGCATCAGCGTTAACATGGCTTTCAGGCAGGTGACTTCATTGGCCAGTTCCTGGTTATTCTCAGCAGTGGAAAAGTCAGGCGTACTCATTTATTTTCCTCGTTATGTTTCAATGAAAAAGTGCGATGTCAAATCTTAAGGCGGCGGAGTATACCATAAGCGAGGCTAAAAATATCTGTGGTTGTTTTTTGCGCGGATTAATGTTGTGGACATTAAAATAAACAATATGTTGCAGTGCATATATTTTCTCCACATGTTGTTTATTTCGAGTATTTTCCTCGTTAATTATTGTTACAACTTTGACTGCCTATTTTGCATTCAGCGGAGGAATATGAATTTTTTGTCACTATTCTGAAACAGCTATGCAGATATAACCGTGGCAGAAGGCTGTCAGGACTGAAAGTTTCCACTCGTCGTACAATCTAATTTCCAAAAACGAGAGCAAAATCGAAAGTCGGGCGTTTTTTACATTTCAAAGTTGAGATAAAACCCGTTAACATAGGACCGATTAACTATCGGTAGCGTTATCCCTATTCTGGAGATATTCCTTTGATCAACGTTTTTCTTGTTGATGACCACGAACTGGTGCGCGCAGGGATACGACGCATTCTGGAAGATATAAAAGGCATAAAAGTTGTCGGCGAAGCGTGCTGCGGTGAAGATGCGGTAAAATGGTGCCGCTCAAATTCCGTTGACGTTGTGCTGATGGATATGAATATGCCCGGTATTGGCGGTCTGGAAGCAACCCGCAAAATTGCGCGTTCCACGGCAGACATTAAAGTGATCATGCTGACGGTACACACCGAAAACCCATTACCTGCAAAAGTTATGCAGGCAGGGGCGGCAGGGTATCTCAGCAAAGGCGCCGCCCCCCAGGAAGTAGTGAGTGCGATTCGTTCGGTTTATTCCGGGCAGCGTTATATTGCCTCCGATATCGCTCAGCAAATGGCGCTCAGCCAGATTGAGCCTGAGAAAACGGAAACCCCGTTTGCCAGTTTGTCTGAACGCGAGTTGCAGATTATGCTGATGATCACCAAAGGTCAGAAGGTCAATGAGATCTCAGAGCAACTGAATCTTAGTCCTAAAACGGTGAACAGCTATCGCTATCGAATGTTCAGTAAATTAAACATTCACGGCGATGTAGAGCTGACTCACCTGGCAATTCGCCATGGCCTGTGTAATGCGGAGACATTAACAAGCCAGTGACCGAGTTTGATGCCAAAGCGTTCCTGAAAACCGTGACCAGTCAGCCCGGCGTCTATCGTATGTATGATACCGCCGGGACGGTTATCTATGTCGGGAAAGCGAAAGACCTGAAAAAAAGGCTTTCCAGCTACTTCCGTAGCAATCTTGCGTCACGCAAGACCGAAGCGCTGGTCGCGCAAATCCAGCAGATTGATGTCACGGTAACGCACACTGAAACCGAAGCGTTATTGCTTGAGCACAACTACATCAAGCTGTATCAGCCGCGCTATAACGTATTGCTGCGCGATGATAAATCCTACCCTTTTATATTCCTTAGCGGCGATACCCACCCGCGTCTGGCGATGCATCGCGGGGCAAAGCATGCCAAAGGCGAGTACTTTGGACCGTTCCCTAACGGTTATGCGGTGCGTGAAACGCTGGCGCTGTTGCAGAAAATATTTCCTATCCGCCAGTGCGAAAACAGCGTTTATCGCAACCGTTCTCGACCTTGTCTGCAATATCAGATTGGCCGCTGTCTCGGCCCGTGTGTCGCGGGTCTGGTGAGTGAGGAAGAGTATGCTCAGCAGGTCGAGTATGTTCGTCTGTTCTTGTCCGGAAAAGACGATCAGGTATTAACGCAGCTGATCGCCCGCATGGAAAAGGCCAGCCAAAATCTCGAATTTGAAGAGGCTGCGCGCATTCGTGACCAAATCCAGGCCGTACGCCGCGTGACAGAAAAACAGTTTGTCTCTAATAACGGAGACGATCTGGACGTCATTGGCGTGGCGTTTGACGCCGGTATGGCCTGTGTGCACGTTCTGTTTATTCGCCAGGGTAAAGTGCTGGGCAGCCGCAGCTATTTCCCGAAAGTACCCGGTGGCACGGAACTCGGCGAGGTCGTCGAAACCTTTGTCGGGCAGTTTTATCTTCAGGGGAGCCAGATGCGTACCTTACCCGGGGAAATCCTGCTCGATTTTAATCTTAGCGATAAAACCCTGCTGGCAGACTCTCTGTCTGAACTGGCCGGCAGGAAGATTAACGTGCAGACGAAACCGCGAGGGGATCGCGCGCGTTATCTGAAGCTGGCGCGGACCAACGCGGCAGTGGCGCTCACCACGAAACTTTCTCAGCAGTCGACGATTACGCAACGTCTGACGGCGCTGGCATCGGTGTTGAAGTTACCTGCGGTGAAGCGTATGGAGTGCTTCGACATCAGCCATACGATGGGTGAACAGACGGTAGCCTCCTGCGTGGTCTTTGATGCCAATGGCCCGCTGCGCGCAGAATATCGGCGTTACAATATTACCGGCATTACGCCGGGAGATGATTATGCGGCGATGAATCAGGTTTTGCGTCGGCGTTACGGTAAGGCGATTGAAGAAAGTAAGATTCCGGACGTCATATTGATCGACGGCGGTAAGGGGCAGTTAGGGCAGGCGAAAGCCGTTTTTGCTGAGCTGGACGTTCCCTGGGACAAACAGCACCCACTCTTGCTGGGGGTGGCAAAAGGGGCCGATCGTAAAGCAGGCCTGGAAACGTTGTTCTTTGAGCCGGAAGGTGAGGGCTTTAGTCTGCCGCCGGATTCGCCTGCATTGCACGTTATCCAGCATATCCGCGATGAATCTCACGATCATGCGATTAGCGGGCATCGTAAAAAGCGGGCGAAAGTGAAAAGCACCAGCACGCTTGAGACCATCGAAGGTGTCGGGCCAAAGCGTCGCCAGATGTTGTTGAAATATATGGGAGGTTTGCAAGGTCTTCGTAACGCAAGTATCGAAGAAATTGCAAAAGTGCCGGGTATTTCGCAAGCTCTGGCAGAAAAGATCTTCTACTCGTTGAAACATTAGGCCCTCTGTAGCAACATAGGGGTAATTTCACTGACAACAGATAGTTATCCGTCATATGCAATTTAATATCCCTACGTTGCTCACGCTGTTTCGCGTCATCCTGATCCCATTCTTTGTATTGGCTTTTTACCTGCCATTCGCCTGGGCTCCCTTTGTTTGTGCGCTGATCTTCTGTATCGCAGCGGTCACAGACTGGTTTGACGGTTTTCTGGCTCGCCGCTGGAACCAAAGCACGCGTTTTGGCGCCTTCCTCGATCCGGTCGCTGATAAGGTGCTGGTGGCTATCGCGATGGTACTGGTGACAGAGCATTACCACAGCTGGTGGGTGACGCTCCCTGCCGCAACAATGATTGCGCGTGAAATCATCATCTCTGCACTACGTGAATGGATGGCTGAACTGGGTAAACGCAGCAGCGTAGCCGTATCCTGGATCGGTAAAGTGAAAACCACTTCGCAAATGGCCGCGTTGGCCTGGCTGCTGTGGCGTCCAAATATCTGGGTAGAGTATGCTGGGATCGCACTTTTCTTCGTCGCCGCGATACTGACTTTGTGGTCAATGTTCCAGTATTTGAGCGCTGCACGTGGAGATTTGCTTGATCAGTGATCGTTTCGACGCAAATTTCAGCAAACGATCGTCAGTGGTGAAAAATATCGTTGACTCATTGCGTCAGGTAAGTAGAATGCAACGCATCGAACGGCAGCACTGATTGCCAGACGATAACAAAATCAAGTGATTAACAAAGTTACTTGGTGATGCGGGAATAGCTCAGTTGGTAGAGCACGACCTTGCCAAGGTCGGGGTCGCGAGTTCGAGTCTCGTTTCCCGCTCCAAATTTAAGACATCGGCAATAGCGGGTGTCGGCAGTAAAGCCAGAAGATTTCGGCGCGTTAGCAAAGCGGTTATGTAGCGGATTGCAAATCCGTCTAGTCCGGTTCGACTCCGGAACGCGCCTCCAATTTCTTCCCGAGCCCGGATGGTGGAATCGGTAGACACAAGGGATTTAAAATCCCTCGGCGTTCGCGCTGTGTGGGTTCAAGTCCCACTCCGGGTACCATGGGAAAGAACAGAATAATCAAAGCAATAAGCAGTGTCGTGAAACCACCTACGGGTGGTTTTTTTGTTTTTGTCTATTACGTTCATCATCCTGCCCCATTGTTTTTTTTCCTCTTTATTTTCTTATTTCATTTTGATTTCGGTCAGAGTATGACATGCCCCACAATATGTTTTCCGGTATTATTAGTCCATTAATTGCCAATGCTGCATGCTGGTGCAATCACTCTCGTAATTGGATGATTCATGAATAATAAAATCAGTCAGGATACTATCAACAAAGCCCTGTGGGCCGCGTGTGACACTTTCCGTGGCACCATCAGTGCTGACACCTATAAAGACTTTATCCTTACCATGCTGTTCCTCAAGTACATTTCGGATGTCTGGCAGGATCACTATGATGAATATAAAGAACAGTATGGCGATGCGCCGGAGCTGATTGAAGCCATGATGGCAAACGAGCGTTTTGTGTTACCGAAAAGCGCCAGTTTCTATGCACTGTATGAACGCCGTCATGAGCCGGGTAACGGTGAGCGTATCGATCAGGCGCTGCATGCAATCGAAGAAGCCAACGGCACTAAACTGAAAGATGCCGGGAAAAGCGTGTTCCAGGATATTTCGTTTAACACTGATCGTCTGGGTGAAGAAAAACAAAAGAACACCATCCTGCGACAGCTGCTGGAAGACTTCGCCGGTGAAGATCTAAACCTGAAGCCGAGTCGTGTCGGTACGCTGGACGTTATCGGCAATGCTTACGAATACCTGATCAAAAACTTTGCCGCCAGCGGAGGACAGAAAGCCGGGGAATTCTATACCCCGCCGGAAGTCTCAGACCTGATTGCTGAACTGCTCGATCCGCAACCGGGTGACACTATCTGTGACCCTGCCTGTGGTTCTGGTTCGTTGTTAATGAAGTGCGGGCGTAAAATTGTCTCCGGGCATGACAGCCGCAACTATGCGTTGTTCGGTCAGGAAGCGATCGGTTCTACGTGGTCGCTGGCGAAAATGAACATGTTCCTGCATGGCGAAGACAACCACAAAATCGAGTGGGGCGATACCATTCGTAACCCGAAACTGCTCGATAAAAACGGCGACCTGATGCTGTTTGATATCGTGACCGCTAACCCACCGTTCAGCCTGGATAAGTGGGGCCATGACGAGGCTGAAAACGATAAGTTTGGTCGTTTCCGTCGGGGTTTACCGCCGAAGACTAAAGGAGATTACGCCTTTATCTCGCATATGATAGAAACCCTGAAACCGGGGACAGGTCGTATGGGCGTGGTGGTGCCACACGGTGTGCTTTTCCGTGGCTCCAGCGAAGGTAAAATTCGCCAGAAACTAATCGACGAAAATCTGCTGGATGCGGTGATTGGTCTGCCGGAAAAACTGTTCTACGGTACGGGGATACCGGCTGCGATTCTGATTTTCAAAAAGCAGAAAGTGGATGACAAGGTGCTGTTTATCGATGCCAGCCGCGAATTCAAGGCAGGTAAAAACCAGAACCAGCTCAGTGAAGAAAACATTGAGAAAATCGTTAAGACCTACCGCAATGGCGATAATGTCGAGAAATACGCTTCTCTTGCCAGCCTGAAGGAAATTCAGGACAACGATTACAACCTTAATATTCCACGCTATGTCGATACCTTTGAGGAAGAGGACGAGATTGATTTGCTGGCCGTGCGTGCTGAGCGTGAGCAACTGAAGGCGGAACTGGTAAAGCTAGAAACGGAGATGGCAGGGTATTTGAAGGAGCTGGGTTATGGTTCCTAAGGGGTGGAAACGAGTACCGATTAAGGATGTGTGCGAGTCTATAATCGATTGTGTAAATAAAACAGCTCCAGTTGTTGAATATGAAACTCCTTTTAAGATGATTCGTACCACGAATGTACGTAATGGAAGGGTTAATACTGAAGACGTCAGATATGTGACTGAAGACACTTACCTGCAATGGGTTCGACGCGGAAAACCGCAAGTAGGTGATATCATCTTTACACGTGAAGCACCTGTAGGAGAAGCTGGTGTCCTTCAAGATGCTGAAGGTATTTTCCTCGGGCAAAGAACGATGATGTATCGAGCTGATACCTGCCTTTCAGATAACTATTTCTTGTTCTACTCGTTATCAAGTCCCTTCTGCCAGAAACAAATTGAAGATTTTAGCAATGGCGGTACTGTAGCTCATATGAGAGTTCCAGATTGCGGTGAGATATTGATCAATCTACCGCCTTTCCTCGAACAAAAGAAAATCGCCCAGATCCTATCAACCTGGGATAAGGCGATTTCGGTGACGGAAAAGCTTCTCACCAACAGTCAACAGCAGAAAAAAGCCCTGATGCAGCAATTGCTTACCGGGAAGAAACGCTTGCTGGATGAGAATGAAGTTAGGTTTAGTGGGAAGTGGAATTCATGCCTTGTAAGCGATTATTTTGATGTTGGCTCAAGTAAGCGTGTACTACAAGAAAATTGGCAAACAGAAGGAGTTCCATTCTATCGGACCAGAGAGTTAGTCTCACTAAGTAGAAATGAACCGTTCCGAAGTGAAATATTTATATCAGACGAGTTATTTTTTGAAATTTCTCAAAAATATCAAACTCCTAAGTCAGGCGATTTTTTAGTCAGTGGTGTTGGTACTTTAGGTATACATTATCAAGTTAAGAGTGGCGATAAATTCTACTTTAAAGATGGAAATGTGCTTTGGTTTAAACTCAAGGATGGTATCGATTCAGACTATTTTAAGTATTGTTTCCAGTCTGATTTTATACAAGACCAAATTAAAGCCCAAGCATCTATAACCACTGTCGGGACTTATACCATTCAGAATGCAAAGAAGACCAAGTTTTTATGCCCACCAACGTTTGAAGAACAACAAAAGATCGCCGCCGTCTTGTCCGCTGCCGACGCCGAAATCTCCATCCTGAAGAAAAAACTCACCTGCCTGAAAGATGAGAAAAAAGCTCTGATGCAGCAATTACTGACCGGGAAACGTCGTGTCAAAGTAGACGCTGAAGAAGCTGTGAGCGCTTAACGCGAAGAACAAGGAAAGCTAATGAACCAGACGTACGTACCAAAATTCCAGGAAGAATACAGCGCCAAAATCCCGGCGCTGACGCTACTGTCCAGCCTTGGCTGGTCGTTTTTATCTCCGAAACAGATTATGGATTACCGGGGCTATAAACAGGATGAGGTGGTGCTGCGTCCGGTGCTGCGTGAGGCGTTGTCGAAGCGTTCCTTTATGGCGAGCGGTAAAACTTGCCAGTTATCGGAAAAGGCACTGGATAACCTGATATCGCAGGTTTGTTCTCCGGCGCTGAATGAAGGGCTGCTGAAAGCCAATGAGCGGATGTACAACCATCTGCTCTACGGTATCGCCGTCACCGAATTTGTCGATGGCAAGAAGGTCAACCCCACCATAGCGCTGATTGACTGGGAGCATCCGGAAAATAACCAGTTCCACTTTACTGAAGAGTTTACGGTATTGCGCTCAGGCGGTGTCGAAACCCGCAGGCCAGATATTGTGTGTTTTGTTAATGGTATTCCGCTGGCTGTTATTGAAGCGAAAAGCCCGGCAGGCCACGGCAAGAAAGGACCAACCATTGACGAAGGGATATCCCAGAGTATCCGCAACCAGCTTAATGACGAAATCCCGCAGCTGTTTGCGTATAGCCAGCTATTACTGTCGATTAACGGGCATGATGGGCGCTACGGTACCTGCCATACGCCAATGAAATTTTGGGCAGCATGGCGCGAAGAAGATATTACTGACGCGCAGATGTATGCTCTGCGCAACCATCAGTTATCTTCTGAACAAATTCATGCGTTGTTTGAGCATCGTCCACCAGCCGATCTCGACTGGTACCAACAGTTAATAGCCGCTGGTGAACTGGCCGTCAGCGGGCAGGATAAACTGCTTATCAGTCTGCTTTCGCCGGAACGTCTGCTGGAGATGACCCGTTTCTTCACCCTGTTTGATAAAAAGACCGGGAAAATTGTCGCCCGCTATCAGCAGGTGTTCGGGATTAAAAGGCTGTTGGAGCGCATCAGTACCCGCAGACCGGATGGGGGCAGGGAAGGTGGGGTGATCTGGCATACCACGGGGTCAGGTAAATCGTACACCATGGTGTTCCTCAGCAAGGCGCTGATTCTTCATGACAGCCTGAAGCAGTGTCGTATTGTGGTGGTGACGGACCGTGTCGACCTTGAAGGGCAGCTCAGCGGTACTTTCGCTTCTGGTGGCGAATTGGCAGGGAAGGATGATAAGGTCAAAGCGATGGCGACCTCAGGCCAGAAGCTGGCACAGCAGATTGGCTCCGGTAAAGAACGTATAATCTTTACCCTTATCCAGAAATTTAACTCAGCGACAAAACTTCCTGAATGCGTCAACACCAGCCCCGACATCATCGTTCTGATTGATGAAGGACACCGCAGTCAGGGCGGTGAAAACCATGTACGTATGAAACTGGCCCTGCCGAATGCCGCCTTTGTGGCATTTACCGGTACGCCATTGCTGAAAGAAGATAAGACCACCAATAAATTCGGCCCGATTGTCCACGCCTACACTATGCAGAGGGCTGTCGAAGATAAAGCCGTTACGCCTCTGCTGTATGAAGAACGTATTCCGGATCTGGAAGTGAATGATCGGGCGATTGATGCCTGGTTTGACCGCATTACTGATGGGTTGAGCGAGGCGCAAAGAGCCGACCTTAAGCGTAAATACGCCCGTAAGGGCGAGGTCTATAGCGCAGATGACCGCATCCGACTGATTGCACTCGATATCGCCACGCACTTCTCGAAAAATATTAATGACGGGCTGAAGGGACAACTTGCCTGCGACAGCAAGATTTCCGCCATCAAATATAAAAAGTATCTTGATGAGGCTGGGTTGTTTGAATCAGCGGTGGTGATCAGCCCTCCGGATACCCGGGAAGGGAATACCGAGGTGGATGAAAGCAAACTGCCAGAAGTGACGAAATGGTGGAAGGATAATGTCGGCACGCAGGATGAGTCTGTGTATACCCGCAATATCATTAGCCGTTTCGATACAGATGCTAAGCTCAAATTGCTGATCGTCGTTGATAAACTGCTCACCGGATTTGATGAACCGAAGAATACCGTGCTGTATATCGACAAACCGCTTAAATCCCATAACCTTATCCAGGCGATTGCCCGGGTAAACCGACTGCATCCACTGAAAAAGTTTGGCCTGCTAATTGATTATCGCGGCATTCTGGCTGAACTGGACACGACTATCGGCAAATATCAGGATCTCGCCTCCCGAACTCAGGGAGGATACGACATCAAGGATATTGACGGGCTGTACAGCGCCATGAGCTCTGAATACAAGCGCCTGCCGCATCTGTATAACCAGCTGTGGGCCATATTTGCTGGTGTTAAAAACAAAAATGATACTGAGCAGTTACGTGCGGTACTGGTGCCTAAAATGGAAGAACGTGACGGAGAGATGGTCGATATCCATCAGAAAACCCGTGATGATTTCTTCGAGGCGTTAACGGCCTTTGCCGGATGCCTGAAAGTGGCACTGCAGTCCGCTACCTTCTTCACCGACAAGAGCTTTACGGAACAAGACCGAAATCTCTATAAAGAAACCGTAAAACAGATGTCCAGCCTGCGCCAGTGGGCAATGCAGGTCAGCGGCGAGCAGGTCAATTATGACGACTACGCGGAGCAGGTGAAAAAATTGCTGGATAAGCATGTCACCGGCGTTGAGGTTCGTGAACCGGATGGCGTGTATGAAGTCGGTAAAATGGGCAAGAGTGAAAAGCCCGAAGAGTGGGACAACAATAAAACCCGCAATGAAACCGACATCATTAAAACCCGCGTGACGAAGATGATTGAGCAGGAGCTGCGTGATGACCCGTATGCTCAGGAGGCATTTTCCAAACTCCTGCGTATGGCTATCGAAGAAGCAGAAAAACTGTTCGACCATCCACTGAAACAGTACCTCTTATTCCGTGAGTTTGAAGAACGGGTTGAAGCCCGTAAGCTCAGCGATATCCCGGATGCCCTTGCGGCAAACAAGCATGCTCAGGCGTATTACGGTGTATTTAAAAAAGAGCTACCTGAGGTTTTTGCGGTAAACGATGTTCAGGTGCAGGAGAAGTGGACGAAGCTAGCCTTTGAGGTGGACAGCATTATCGTCAAAGCAGTGGCAGAAAATTCCCTCAACCCTCAGGACATTGAGAAGGCCGTTAAGACAAGTCTGTTACCACTGCTGTTTACGGCCTGCCGGGATATTGGTGCCGGAATGATTCAGGTAAACCGCATTGTGGAAACCATCATCCAGATCCTGCGCGTTGGTTTGATGAAATCATGATTGAAAAAGAATCGCCAGCAATGAAAGCGTTACGCATTGTCTATGGTGATGAGGTCATCGTCGTACAGTGTGTTCCGCGTCAGGTTGTTAAGGGCAGGGTGCTCATCAAGGTGCATCCGGACTGTCGGGTTGTAGCCTCTGTACCGCCAGAAACACCGGAGCACGAAGTGCTGTCTGCGCTGAAAAAACGAGGACGCTGGATATACCAGCAACTGCGTGATTTCAGGGAGCAACAGACACACATTGTCCCGCGTCAGTATGTCAGCGGAGAAAGCCATTACTATCTTGGCAAGCAGTATCAGTTGAAAGTGACAGAAGACGCTACTGTACCGCAACGAGTGAAAATGTTGCGTGGGCGTCTGGAAGTGACTGTCAGACACAAATCGGCAGAAAAGGTTAAAGTGTTGCTGGCCGAATGGTATCGGGAACGCGCCAGAGATGTCTTTCAACGCAGGCTTGATTTATTGATACCGCAGACCCTTTGGGTTAGTGAGCGTCCGCCGATACGTCTGCGGGCGATGCAAACGCAATGGGGTAACTGTTCAGCAAAAGGCTGTCTGACCCTGAATCCATGGTTGGTGAAAGCGTCCTCAGAATGCATCGATTATGTTTTGTTGCATGAGTTATGCCATGTGGCTGAGCACAACCACAGCGAGGAGTTTTACCGTCTGATGGGGCAGGTTATGCCGGGCTGGGAAAAGGTCAAGAAACGGCTCGACGGAATGGCGGGGATGTTGTTGGCTGATATGTGATTTTGGGGCTTATTCTAATTTAGAAACTAATCGGGGAAGTTATGTATTCAGTATCAAAGTATATTTTTTATACCACTCTGATTCTTTATGTCCTGACATTACTAACTGTCAGCTATGTTGGTGTCTATTTAACTTATGTGGCTATTCCGGTGATTGTTGTTTCTGGATTATTAATGAAACTTCTCGGTAAAAGAAAGAGTAAATCAGGAGAAGTATCAAATGTTGTAGCCAGGGTGCTAAATGATACAAATGCCGGGCTGGAACGTTTTAATGAAGGCATGCACTGGTTCAATGAGAAAAACAGAATCATAAATGAAAAAACAAAACCTCTTAACGAACAAATTCATGCAATAAGAATGAAAATGATTGAGCCGGAGGTAAAGTTAAAATATGAAAGTGACCCTGAAAAAAGAAAAACACTTAATGCTTTAATTGAAAGTATGGAAAAAGATATCAGGATTATAGAATCCCAGAAAGATGAAATTAAAATGGCGATAGAGATAGATATTGCCCGCAAGAGGATTAATGAATAATGTTTGAGTTTTCTGCATGGATATTGATTAACAGTGACAGTTTTCAATAACTAAAATATCAAACAAATGGCATAGTAAACATGATTGTTAAAGGGAGGTTGAATTGCATTCTGAAGCGTTGGCTATCGAATTTATTGAACAACTGAAAGGCATCTCGGTTGAGGATGATGTTGAATTCAATTTTTTTGAATTGGGAGGTTCCGGATATCTCGAAAACCCAACAACGGATTTGATGGCTTTGTTTATGGGAGCCCAGAAAATGGTGCCGCCATGGTTGCTAAAAGCATTGTTATGTTGCCTGGATGATTCCCTCGATGTTGATGAAATTGATTTCACCTCTCTGGAATTAATGAGAGAAGCCAGAACAGAGGATGGGAAATATCTTGATATTCTTATCAGACATGATGAATTCATCATAGGTATTGAGCATAAAGTTTTGGCTGATACATATAATCCTTTTCCCAGCTATGTAAGTCTCATTGATAGTTACGGCGGCAACAATCAAAATCTATTTCGTTGTATATTAAAGCCTGATGGTAACTGCGCTAAAGGCGTTGACGGTTGGCAACTTATCAATTATTCACTGCTGCTGGAAACCGCCATCCGACGTCTGGGATTGGAGATGATGAATCAAGAGTTCAGCAAGTGGACTGTTTTTTATCAGGAGTTTTTAAGTCATCTTAAAAAATTGAGTGAGGTTAGTATGGATAAGGTATCTGGTAAAAATGTGGAGTTTGTCACTGAAAATTTCACGGCTTTGATAAAATCGGTTCAATTGCTGGAAATGTACCAAAATGCTATCACCGAGGAAGCTAAATCGGTTGTCTCAGAGGTATTACCTGATATTCATATTGCAACAGGTATTAATAACTGGAAGGGTTACTATAAGGCAATTCATCTGATGCCTGGATGCTGGGGGCAAGGTAAAACAGGAATTACGTTAGTTTATCGCCCTTCACAGGATGGAGGAGATGAAGCTGAGTTCTACGTATATGGCTGGATACATTCAGATGATTACCCTGAAGTTAATGCACTAAAAGAAGAAATAAGAGTTGCTTTAAGTGGTGGTGATTTCATTCCAACAGCTAGCCCTGAAGACTACGAGGTATCAATTACAGGGAAAGGGTGAATCGCCACGGATAATCTAGACACTTCCGAGCCGTTGATAATACTGGTTTTCATATTCTGTCGGTGACATCTGTTCGCTAGAACCATGCCGACGCTTACTGTTATAAAACATTTCGATGTAATCAAAAATATCACTGCGGGCTTCTTCCCGCGTTCCGTAGATCTTTTTCTTTATCCGTTCACGTTTCAACAACTGGAAAAAACTTTCTGCAACCGCATTATCATGGCAGTTACCGCGACGGCTCATGCTACCCTCCAGGCCGTGTGATTTCAGGAACGACTGCCACTCATGGCTTGTGTACTGACTGCCCTGATCCGAATGAACCAGCACCTGTTTTTCGGGATTACGCCGCCATACAGCCATCAGCAGTGCGTTCAGGACAATGTCCTTTGTCATCCGGGATTGCATGGACCAGCCGATAATTTTGCGTGAGAACAGATCAACAACAACGGCAAGATACAGCCAGCCTTCGTGGGTCCTGATGTAGGTTATGTCCGTTACCCAACGCTCATCAGGAGCATCCGGATTGAACTGTCGCTGGAGCCTGTTGGGTGACACGATACTGGCCTCGCCTTTACGTGCCCGCGGGCTTCGGTATCCGACCTGAGCCTTTATTCCGACACGTTTCATCAGTCTCCAGACTCTGTTTACTCCGCACTGTTGCCCGCTGTCACGCAGATCCAGATGGATTTTGCGATAACCATAGACGCATCCCGACTCCAGCCAGAACTGTTTAATCTGTCCTGTCAGTCTCAGGTCTGCCTGATGGCGTTGTGAATGCGGCTGCTGAAGCCAGGCGTAAAAACCACTGGGATGAACATCCAGCACCCGACAGAGCAGGCGAACAGGCCAGCAACAGGAGTTGTCACGGATAAAGGCGTACCTCAGTCGGACAGCTTTGCGAAGTACGCCGCGGCTTTTTTTAATATGTCCCGTTCGTCGGTAACCCGTTTCAGCTCTTTCTGGAGACGGCGGATCTCGGCCTGAGCATC